>CAXMSA010000062.1:0-15227 GCA_964195605.1 uncultured Amylibacter sp. | reverse complement strand
AATAATGTATAAGTTTGCAACGATTGCCGATATTAAAGCAATTGAAAAAGAAATGCCGGTAGAAGACCGCTGGACTGCGGAAACTGTTTATGAACAGCTTTGCGAAACCCGTGATGCCTATCCGAACAAACCCGCAGTCAGCTTTCAGCTGAAATCTGGGCCTAAGGATAAAGCTGTTACATTAAGCTGGGCAGACCTGACCAAACAGGTGACCCAATGCGCCAATCTGTTTCGCTCACTGGGTGTCGGTAAAAACGATGTGGTTGCTTACCTTTTGCCTACTAGCCATGAGACGCTGATCACGCTGATGGGTGGGATGACTGCGGGCATTGTGGCCCCGATCAATCCGACACTTGAACCCGATCAAATCGCAGCATTGTTGCGCGAAGCCAAAGCCAAGGTTCTGGTGACGTTGAAAGCTTTTCCGAAGGTCGAAATTGCACAATTGGCAGCCGAGGCTGTGGCCCTGACCCCATCAGTTGAAACTGTGGTAGAGGTTGATTTGCTGCCGCATTTGTCACCACCATTAAGCTGGATCGTGCCGTTTATTCGTCCTAAGTTTCCCGTGACCCACAAAGCGAAAGTCATCGACTTTAATGAAGCCCTTGCAAGCCAGCGTGAAGATACGCTGGAATTTGCTGAAACGGGTGACCGGTTTTGTGCACATTTCCACACAGGCGGTACTACAGGTATGCCTAAGATCGTGCAGCACAAACATTCAGGTGTTTTGTATAATGGCTGGATTGGGTCTACATTGCTTTATACTGCGGATGACAATGTTATCTGCCCGCTTCCGTTATTCCATGTGTTTGCCGCCTATCCAATTTGGGCAGGGTGCTTATCTGCGGGTGCTCACATGATCTTGCCTACCCCAGCAGGATACCGTGGCGAAGGTGTTTTCGATAATTTTTGGAAACTGATTGAACGTTGGGATGCAACGTTTTTTGCGACAGTACCGACAGCGGCCTCTGCTTTACTGCAACGCCCCGTTGATGCTGATATTTCCACGCTGAACGCAGTATTTTGCGGCTCGGCACCTTTACCCGTTGAATTGTTCAAAAGGTTCCAATCGGTTACGGGGATTGAAATTATAGAAGGTTACGGCATGTCGGAAGCCACGTGTCTGGTGTCATGTAACCCGGTAACTGGTTTGCGCAAAGTCGGGTCTGTCGGCATTCCATTACCCTATACGACCGTTAAAATTTTTGGTTTTGACGATGCCGGCAAAGTGTCAAAAGAAATGAAACCCGATGAGGTGGGCGAGATTTGCATCTCGAACAAAGGTGTTGTTGTTAATAGCACTTACACTGAAGCCCGCAAGAATGAAGGCTTATATGCCAAAGGTAAATTTCTGCGTACAGGTGATTTGGGCCGGATTGATAAGGACGGTTATCTGTGGATCACGGGACGTGCCAAAGACTTGATTATTCGTAGTGGTCACAACATTGACCCCGCAATGATTGAAGAGGCGTTGGCGGGCCATGATCAGGTTGCCTTTGCCGGTGCCATTGGCCAACCGGATGCTAAAGCGGGTGAGTTGCCTTGCGTATATGTGGAACTGATTGCAGGGGCTACAGTGACTAAAGAAGAGTTGATAGCTTTTGCCAAAGAGCATGTGCATGAACGTGCAGCTGTTCCGAAATATATGGAAATCATGAGCGAATTGCCGAAAACAGCTGTCGGGAAAATCTTTAAACCTGCCCTGCGCAAATCTGCAATTACCCGCGTTTACAATGCAGCCCTTAAGGATGCGGGACTGAACGTTAGTGTTGTTAAAGTTGTTGAGAGTAAAAAACGCGGACTTGTGGCGCAACTGGCCAAAGGCGATGACAGGATTTCGGACAAGTCTGTGACCAAGGTTCTGGGTGACTTTATCCGTCCGTGGGAATGGGCTGAATGAGTTGAGATCGGGCAGGTCGCCCGATCATGCCTTTTAGCGGCCCCGAAAGGGGCTGTACAGTTAAGCGTTCTGCCCTGCAAACTGTGCCTGCATTTCGTCACGCGCGTCATCACTGATCTTGGCAAACATCACCTCTGGCACTGTGAATGCATGCCCCGCTTGCAAGCTGTCCAGTGCTTTGGCCACATCGGTGGGCCATGCGGCTTTTATGTTCACTGCGTCCAGCATTAAAGCGGCCGCGTCGGGGATGAAAGGTTCTGAAAGCACCGCATATAACGGGATCAGATTAAGGGCGAAACGCACGGTGGCTGCGGCCGCGTCCGGGTCGGTTTTGAACATGGCCCAAGGGGCTGCATTTTGCAGATACTCATTTCCGGCAGCCCATATTGCGCGCAATTCAGCTGTGGCTTTGCGAATTTCAATCGCTTCCATATGGGCTTCATAAGCTTTCAGGCGTTTGCTGATTTCTGCAATAACGGCTTGTTCCTGATCCCCATATGTACCGCCTGCTGGCACTTCTTCCCCGAATTTGGCACGGCAAAACTTGGTGATACGAGACACAAAATTGCCTAAGACATCAGCCAGATCCTTGTTCACGGTGGCCTGGAAATTTTCCCACGTGAACTCGCTATCGGAACTTTCGGGAACATGGGTCAACAACCACCAACGCCAGTAATCAGAGGGCAAAATATCCAGTGCCTGGTTCATAAACACTCCGCGCCCCTTAGAGGTTGAGAACTGGCCGCCATCGTAATTCAGGTAGTTGAAGGATTTGATATAATCCACCAGCTTCCACGGCTCATTTGAGCCCATGATAGTGCAGGGGAATGAAAGCGTATGGAACGGTACGTTGTCTTTGCCCATGAACTGGACGTATTTGACATCATCAGCACCCTTGTCGGTTCGCCACCAACGTTCCCACTCAGTTGCGTCCAGCCCGTTGGCCTCGGCCCATTCGGCCGTGGCGGCGATATATTCGATTGGCGCGTCAAACCAGACGTAGAAAACTTTACCTTCCATGCCGTCCCAGTTTTGATCACCGCGTTTGACAGGAATGCCCCAGTCCAGATCGCGGGTGATGCCGCGATCACGCAATCCGTCACCATCATGTAACCATTTCTTGGCTATGGATGTGGTCAGGATCGGCCAATCTTTCTTGCTGTCGATCCATGCATCCAGTTTATCACGCATGGCGGATTGTCTGAGATAAAGATGTTTGGTTTCACGCACTTCCAGATCGGTTGAGCCTGAAATGGCGGAGCGTGGGTTGATCAGGTCAGTGGGGTTTAGTTGCTTGGTACAGTTTTCACATTGATCACCGCGCGCGCTGTCATAGCCGCAATTCGGGCATTCGCCTTCGATATAACGGTCGGGCAGATAGCGGCCATCAGCAATGGAATAGACCTGCTTTTCGCTGACTTCTTCGATCAACCCGTTTTCGGCCAGCTTGCCTGCCAGATGCTGGGTCAAGGCATGGTTTTGTGGGCTTGATGACCGGCCAAAGTAATCAAACGACAGGCTAAAACCTTTGGCCAGATTTGCCTGTACTTCGTGCATTTCAGCACAAAACTCTGCTACATCCTGATCGGTTTTGGCAGCCGCCAACTCGGCGGGTGTGCCGTGTTCGTCTGTGGCACAGATAAACATCACTTCACGGCCCAATGCGCGGTTGAAGCGCGCATAAACATCTGATGGCAGTTGACTACCGACAAGATTGCCGAGGTGTTTGATGCCGTTGATATAGGGTAGAGCGGAGGTGATCAGAATGCGTGTCATGAGTAAGGCCGAAAGTTGGTTTCAAACTTGATGTAACCCAAGCGAACACGCACGGCTATAGTAATATGTGCGCAATCTGAATAGGATCGGTGAATGATATGTGGTGAAACCCCAATATTTGGGAGCCGCGTGAAACCATGCTGTTCTAATCCAGTTTTTTGCGTTTCAGTAATTTCCCAATGGTGAATGTTGTGCGCGGGGTGTAGCGATAACCGGTTTTTTCGGCGGATGTAGGGCGTGCACGCATCCGTATCAGGCCAAACAGGAATAACCCTATATGGGCAATCATGATGAAGTTGAACAGGGCGGAAGGGCCGTAGTTCTGGATTAATGCGGATGCAATCAGTGGGCTGAAAATAGCCCCGATGCCATAGCAGAATAACAGCGATGCATTCAGTTCCACACGCTCGGCTTGGGTGGAAAAATCGTTTGCGTGGGCAACCGAAACGGAAAAGATCGGGTAGGTGAGCAAACCAAACAGAAACGCCATAAGATAAATTGTTGAAGGGTCGCTGGAATTGACCCAACCCATAGTGAAACAAATCGCAACGCTGGCCACAGAGAGCCACAACAAAACCCACCGGCGATCATATTTATCTGCAAGCCAACCGACGGGGATTTGGGTCACTGCACCACCGACTAAAACGGCCGCCAGAAACTGCCCAATCTGAATCGGTGTCAGACCCACATCCTGTCCATAAATTGGCCCTGCCATACGGAATGAGGATGTGGAGATACCCGCGACAACCACACCCGCCACACCCAAGGGTGATGTAATTGCAGTGCGGATGGGGTGTAGCCGCGGACGTGACGGGGCCTCGGGTTGCTTTGAGGTGGTCAAAGTTAGTGGTAAGATACAGGCGCAGGCCATGATGGCCAATAGGTTGTAGGATATATAGGCGCCGGGTTCCAAAAAACCGATCATCATTTGGGCAAGGGATGAAGCACCAATGTCCACAACGCGGTAAACGCCCATGACTTTGCCTCTGTTATCATTGGTTAATTTCGCTTGAAACCAAGCCTCGATCACTGTGTAACACCCTGCAACACACAGGCCAGAGAGGATGCGCAGAAAAACCCAAAACGTTATATCAATCCACATCGGATGGGCGATGGCCCCGATGGTTCCCATCGCGGCAAAGACGGCAAATGTGCGTGAATGGCCCACCGTGCCGATCAGGCGTGGGGCCCACCAGCAGCCGATGAAAAAGCCGAAGAAATGGGAAGAACCTAACAGGCCGATCTGGGTTTTCGAGAAGCCTTGCTGTAGCCCGGTGAGGGCATCAAGCGGAGAAATAGCCCCAGTGCTGAGTTGTAAAAGGATGACGGAAAGCATCAGGGCGGCGAAGGATATAAGGATGCGCATGTATTTTTCTGCTGTGGCTTTTGGTTAGGTTTGTCGATTTATAAATTATTTACTGGTCTGTTTTCGACGTGCCATGTCGGAATTGTATTATCATGGTTATTCTTTTCGAATGCGGGCATCAATCATAATAGTAAGCATTTCACCAATACCATTGGGGTAACCGCTGGCGCCAAAATCATGTCTGTTAATTTTTCCCGTAAGGCGTAAATGCAAATTTTGCCGGTCAGCCGTAAAGGATTCTAATTGTTGGATAAATTCAGCATTCAGGATCAAAGGTTTAGTGATGCCACGTACTGTGAGCAATCCGTCAATGGTCGCGTTAGTATCGGATATTTCGACAGAAGTAGAGACAAATGTTATGTCCGGATAGGTTGTCGCATCCAATATCCTTTTTGAACGCAGGGCTTGTGTGGCAATAAAAAAACCAGTTCTGGCAGTGCTAGTATTTAAGATTACGTTAATTTTGCTGTTCACTGTATTTTCAAAATCAATCGAAATATTAGCGCTGTAACGGGGAAATACCCCTTTTAATCTATTTTTGCCAACATGATAAAAGAACCCGGCTTTCGATTGCTCGGTGAGTATATGATAATTAACTGCCTCAGCAAAAGCCATCTGACTTATGCCGATAAGGAATGTGATTAATATGATAAGACGCATATGACATCTTTTACCTTGAGTGGCAGTGTGTCAATGTTGGCCTTACTCTGCAAAAGCCTCTGGTTGTGCTTCGCGTGCCATATGATCCAGTACAGCGTTCACAAATCCCGCTTCACGCCCGTCAGGAAAAAACGCCTTGGCGACATCGACAAATTCGCTGATTGCGACTTTGGGTGGGGTTTTGCCAACCACAAATTCGGCCCCTGCGGCGCGAAACAAGGCGCGTAAAGTGCTGTCTATTCGGTCAATTGGCCATTTGGCAACCAAGGCGCGGTCGGTCATCTGGTCGATTTTTACCTGATTGTT
The DNA here is from genome assembly GCA_964195605.1 of uncultured Amylibacter sp. Lineage (GTDB taxonomy): Bacteria > Pseudomonadota > Alphaproteobacteria > Rhodobacterales > Rhodobacteraceae > Amylibacter. Next base: position 9,219 of record CAXMSA010000062.1, on the reverse strand, counting down.
CACCGCTTCAAAAATCAGCGTTTCAAACAGGTTGACGTTGCCACGTACAAACGCGCCTTCTTCAACCTCTGCCCCGAAACGGTGATCAATAAATTGTTCACGCACCTCTTCCAAGCTGGTATCGCCCGCTTCCATTTGGAACAGGGCTTGCACCGCATAAAGTCGTGCGGCTGATTTCATTTGTCGTCTGTCAGGCTTGGTCATGCCGTTGTCTTACCGTCTGGTTTATCTACAATAATGATATTTTCGGAGGCTGGTTTGAAACCGATGCCTTTAGCGGGCTTATTGAAGCGATTACTCAGCGCAATCAAGTGCAAAGCGGCCTCTGCGGCCCCGCCACCCTTATTTTGTCCCATATAATCGGCGCGCACTTCGGCCTGAGTGCGGTTTTCAACGGTTAGAATGCCGTTACCGATGCAAAGCCCCTGCAAGCCCAGTTCTGAAAGCCCGCGCGAGCTGTCATTGCAAACCGTGTCATAATGTGTGGTTTCACCGCGAATAATGCAGCCCAAAGCTACAAAACCCTGATATTTGTCATTATTGCAAGCTAGGCGGATTGCGATGGGCACTTCCAAAGCGCCCGGCACTTCTGCTACATCATATGTCGCCCCTGAAGCGGTAACCGCCGCCTTGGCACCTGCCAGCAAATTGTCGGCAATATCTTTGTAATAGGGTGAGATCACGATCAACAGACGTGGTACATCATCACCGAATTCAGGGCTAGGTAGGGTGTAATGGGTTTCAGCTTGTGCCATGATCAATCCTCGATAAGGGGTTTTGTGCCAACAATTTCAAGATGATACGCATCTAGACCGATAAATTTCGGCAAGGGGGTGTCGGTCAGAAGGATGATTTTACTCAATCCCAGTGTCGACATGATCTGTGCGCCCAACCCGGTGTGACGCAGGGTGCTTGGGTGATTTTCGTCCACTTGGGGTAAGGTCGCATCCAGATCGCGGAACAGCACCACAACACCGCGCCCCGCATCAGCGATATGCTGCATGGCGCAAGATAGTTTGTCACCAGAACCGGTGCCAATGCCAAGCGTGTCTTCGAACAGGTTCTGCGCATGTGTGCGCACCAAAACAGGTTCCACGGTGGTAATATCGCCTTTGGTCAACACCACATGCTCGGTGCCTTCGGTCTGGTCGGTAAACACCCGCAACTGCCAGTCGCCGCCATATTGTGATGTAACTGTGCGGCTATCGGTTTCGCGCACCAAATTGTCATAGCGCAGGCGGTAAGCGATCAGATCGGAAATAGTGCCGATTTTCAACGCGTGTTTTTCGGCAAACTCAACCAGATCGGGCAGGCGGGCCATGGTGCCGTCTTCGTTCATAATCTCGCAGATCACACCGGATGGGTTCAAGCCCGCAAGGCGAGCCACATCAACGGCTGCTTCGGTATGACCGGCACGTACCAGAACGCCGCCTTCGCGGGCGTGCAACGGGAACACGTGACCGGGGGTTGCAATGTCATCTGTGCGCACTTGCGGGTTGATCGCGACAGAAACCGTATGGGCGCGGTCATGGGCGGAAATGCCGGTGGTCACACCTTCGCGGGCCTCAATAGATACGGTAAACGGGGTTTCGTGGCGCGATGAATTGCTGCTTGCCATCATCGGTACACCAAGACGGTCGATCTGTTCGCCTGTCAGGGTCAGACAGATCAGCCCGCGCCCGTGGGTTGCCATGAAATTCACCGCTTCGGGTGTGGCCATTTGCGCCGGGATCACCAGATCGCCTTCGTTTTCACGGTCTTCGTGGTCTACAAGGATGAACATCCGTCCGTTACGGGCATCCTCGATGATGTCTTCAATCGGGGAAATAATCGTTGTCATTTAATTGTCCTGCATTTCATTCAGCCGCGCAACATAACGCGCCAATGTGTCTATTTCCAGATTGATTGGATCACCAACTGCCAAATCACCCCATGTGGTCTCGGATTTGGTGTGGGGAATAAAATTAACGTCAAAGCTGGCCCCATTAACCCCGTTTACAGTTAACGATGTGCCGTTAAGCGCAACCGAGCCTTTGGAGGCGATAAATTTTGCCAAAGTGCTGGGGACTTCAAATGTCACGCGGGTGCTGTCACCCTCATCTGTGACCGATGTGACATGGGCCACCCCGTCGACATGGCCCGATACGATATGGCCGCCCAATTCATCGCCGACTTTCAAAGCGCGTTCCAGATTGATCTTGGCACCGATCTGCCACTTTGCCCCGATATTGGTTTTTGATATGGTCTCGGCGGATATTTCCACATCGAACCAATCTTTCCCGTCGGCGGTGCCTTTTTCAATAACGGTCAGACACACGCCGCTACAAGCGATAGAGGCCCCCAGATCAATACCGTCATGATCGTAACGCGTGTTAATACGCGCGCGCAAATCACCACGCTGCTCCAATCTGGAAACGGTGCCAATATCTGTGATTATCCCAGTGAACATACCATATCCTTCGCTTGCGATAAGTGGATTTAGCCTGTCATTGCGTTAACGGCAAGGTAAACTGGAGTCAAACAAGATCAAAAGTATAACAGGTCTGTTTTACTTACCATTTGAATAAAAGTTGGCTATGGTGGGTCTCTCTATACTAATGCACCCACCTGTTGAATGGTTGATGATGATTAAAAAAGACTACACTGATCGGAAATTCCTGTTTTTACAGGGGCCACACGGGCCATTTCAATATCACTTCTCAAAACAATTAACTGTGCGTGGGGTCAAGGTTCATAAAATTTGCTTCAACGCCGGGGATCGTTTCTTTTGGCGTAATTCTAATACCCGATCTGATTTTTTGGGCAAGAATGAAGAATGGTTTGATTATATTTATGAAACCTTAAAACAGGGCTACACTGATGTAATAATTTATGGCGATAACCGCCCTATCCATATTGTGGCAGCCAAACACGCCAAAGCGTTGGGTGTCACCGTACATTATCTGGAAGAAGGTTATTTGCGGCCCTATTGGGTAACTTATGAACGCGGCGGCATTAATGGCGGGTCTTGCCTGGTTGAGATGTCTGTTAATGAGATGCGTGCCGACTTAAAGGGTGTTGCGATGCAACAATCGTCGGCACCTGTGCTTTGGGGGGATATGCGTCAACATATATTACTGGGGGCGATCTATCACTGGCTTATTATGTTTCGGAATAATGATTTTCCAAATTATGTACCACATCGGGATAATTCGATACGCAGCGAATTCCGGTTGCATTTTATGAAAATCCTAAGCAATATTCCGCGCGCGCTTCAACGTTGGTTAAGCACACGACAGCTGATTGCAAGCGGGGTGACATATCATCTGGGTGTATTGCAATTAAGTCATGACGCATCAATCAGGCGTTACAGTAAATACACTGGAATGGATGCTTTTATGCGTGAATGTGTGGAAAGTTTTGCCAAACATGCACCAAAGCACCACCATCTTGTCTTTAAAGCGCACCCGTTAGAGGATGAGCGCAAACCTTTGGGGCGGGTTGCTAATGATCTGGCTAAAGAGTTTAATGTCATGGGCCGCGTGCATTATATTCGTGGCGGTAAGCTTGCACAAATTCTGGATTTTGCATCCAGCATCGTGACGGTTAATTCAACCACAGCACAACAGGCTCTTTGGCGTGGATTGCCGTTGAAAACCATGGGTGAAAGTGTTTATGACAAACCGGAATTTACCTCAAATCAGGATTTGGGTCACTTTTTTGCAAACCCAAAGAAACCAGATTTAGCCGCATATCGTGATTATCGACAGTATCTTTTAGCTACATCACAGGTTCCCGGTGGATTTTATTCACGTGCCAATAGGCGCCGATTATTACTACAAATTGTGGATTTAGTGTTAAATCAGCAAGATGCATACAATATATTGACAAAAACAAGTGCCGCAGCTGTGCAACAGACGATGTTGCCAAAGCGCTAAGACAAACGAATACTAGCAATATGCAATGTAATTGAGTAGATTCATGTAAAATTGAGGCAATTTAGACGAGAAGGGCAGATTACATGTCACGTCGCAGTACATCTTGGATCCGCAAAGCGGCTCTATTCACTATGGTATTTTCAATAGCAGCCTGTGGTTTGCCACGGTCTGGTCCGAATAAAAAAGAAATTTTCGCGGGCAGCATCCAACGGCAAGGCAATGCCTTTATCGTTACGGTTAATGACCGGGTTGTACAGGCAACAAAACATGCTCCAGCCGTAGGTTTTGATCAGAAGTTCCAACGCGCGGGCCGCATTGGCGCAGATACAATTCGCTCTGGTGATGTGTTAAGCCTGACAATTTATGAAAATGTAGAAGAAGGTCTATTGGGGATTGCAGGTGCGCCATCTACCCTGACCGAACTTCAGGTTGATCAGGCTGGCTTTATCTTTGTGCCATATGCCGGGCGCATTAAAGCGGCTGGCAATACGCCTGAGGGATTGCGTAATGTTATTACAAGTAAACTGGACATTCAAACGCCAGACCCGCAGGTTATTGTGCGTCGGTTGCCCGGGGATGGCTCTACGGTTTCGATTGTAGGATCAGCGGCGCAAGGTGTGTACCCGATCGAAGCATCAACATCAACATTATCTTCTATGATTGCAAAAGCGGGCGGGGTTACAACTGCCCCCGAAAGCACCCGGGTGACAGTTATTCGCGGTGCGCACAAAGGCACTGTCTGGCTGGAAGATCTTTATGATAGTAACCGTCAAGATATTGCATTGCGTCCGGGTGATCGTATTTTGTTGAAAGAGGATACCCGCCGTTTTACAGCCCTTGGTGCTACAGGCACACAATCTTTGGTCGAATTTCCGGCCCCTGAAATGTCTGCGATTGAAGCGATTGCCTTTATGGGTGGTTTAAACAGTAATCTGGCTGACCCAACAGGTGTTTTCATATTTCGCGATGAGACAGCCAAATATGCAAACCGTGTTTTAGGTCGCGACGACTTTGTAACACCTAAACGTTTTGCTTATGTGTTGAACCTGACCGACCCTACCGGAATATTCTTGGGTCGCGATTTTCAAGTCCGTGATGGTGATACGATCTATGTCACCGAGGCGCCTTATGTAGCTTGGACAAAATCCCTAAGCGTTCTGACTGGCACAATTGGTGCGGCGGCATCCGTAGAAACGCTGTCCGGTTTCTAGTTAAAACGATGGCAAAACTTTCAGGCGCGCCCCGAGAAAATAATCGGCCACGCCTGTTCACGTACAGCCTTGGCTTTTTATGCCAACCCCGGGTGCGCAGCATATTAAAAGCGCATGGCTTTAATATGTCTCTGGGCTTGCCGTACCGCCATGGTGACAGTGTTGGTATTTGGGGGCGTAAACCTGTGGCAAAACGCGGCCAACGCGCCGCAAAGCATTTCAACAAACCCCTTGTGACAATAGAAGATGCGTTTTTACGGTCAGTTCTGACAGGCCGCGAAGGGGATGCCCCCATGGGGCTTGTTGTGGATCGAACGGGGGTTTACTTTGACACCTCTTCGCCAAGTGATTTGGATGATTGGTTTTGGAAATCGCGACTTTTATCAGAGACTGAATTACAGCATACGGCTGATAATATGACACTTATCAGCCGTATGAAGCTTTCAAAGTATAATAATTATTCACTAGATAAAGTCGACCTTCCAACGGGCTATGTGCTGGTTGTCGATCAAAGTGCAAACGACGCCGCGATTACATTAGGCGGGGCGGATGCAAAGAGTTTTCATGACATGCTAACTGCTGCCAAAGCTGAAAACCCTGATAAAAAGATACTGATAAAAACCCATCCGGAAACCATAGCGGGCAAACGACAAGGGTATTTCTCTGAACAAGATTGTGATGAGCAGGTTGGCTTGATTACGGCGCATATATGTCCTGCTGATCTATTTAAAAAAGCGTCAAAGGTTTACTGTGTCACATCTCAAATGGGATTAGAGGCTATTTTCGCAGGAATAAGGCCTCAGATCTTTGGGCGCCCTTTCTATGCGGGGCTTGGTTTGTCTGATGACCACGGACCAGAGTGTGGCCGCGTATTGAAACTGAAGCCTGCACAGGTGTTTTGGGCAACGCATATGCAATATTCAAAATGGTATGATCCATATTTTGATTGTGCTGTGGATTTACCCGCTGCGGCCAGAATATTACATGCGCGCGCGCGCCAGCACGCTGAAAATCAGAGGCCTGTGGTTTGTGTCGGTATACGCCTGTGGAAGCGTGGTTTTTTGCGCAGGTTTCTGTCAGGCGGGCATATGGCCCCCCAGTTCAACGATGATGCTTTGGATGCCGTTGAGATTGCCAGCCGTAAAGATGGCCAAGTGCTGGTTTGGGCAGGTAAGGAAACCAAAGAGCTTGCAAATGCCTGCACACAAAGGGATCTGACTTTGGTGCGTGTCGAAGATGGCTTTTTGCGTTCAGTAGGCTTGGGTGCACAGTTGGTAGCACCGGTTTCTTTGGCCTTTGATGACACAGGAATTTATTATGATCCAACGCGTCCCAGCCAATTGGAACGCAGTATAAATGCAAATGAAACGTTGTTTGGCCATGATCTGAAACGAGCATGCGCTGTAAAAGAGCGCATAATCGCATTGAAAATGACAAAGTATAATGTGGCGCATGCAACAGTGAAAATTAAAGCGCGTAAGGGGCAGGATATTATTCTTGTGCCGGGTCAGGTTGAAGATGATGCCTCAATTTTGAAAGGGGCAGGGCAAGTGAAAACCAATCTTGGTTTATTACAATCTGTTCGCAAGGATTTCCCCGAAGCATATATCATCTACAAGCCGCACCCCGATGTAGAGGCGGGGTTGCGCATGGGGCAGATTGCAACGGATAAATATGCGGATATTGTGGCCGATGAAAGCAATATGGCTGACCTTTTGGCGCAGGTTACCCGTGTTGCAACCATTACATCCCTTGCCGGGTTTGAGGCATTGTTGCGCGGCAAAACTGTGACCTGTTATGGCAATCCGTTTTATAGTGGTTGGGGGCTGACAGATGATCGGGCCGATAAAATCACCCGTCGCAAAGCCCGCCCAAGCCTAGAGGCTTTGATCCACGCTTGCTTGATTGACTATCCGCGTTATTGGGATCCTGTTACAGGGATGCCTTGCCCGATTGAGACTATTTTGGAGCGGTTTGAAAAAGGGCAAATGCAGGCAAAAACCGGGTTTTTTGTGCGTGTTATTGCAAAATTACAGGGTGTTTTTGCCAGCTACGCGCATTTGTGGCGTTAGACAGGTTGCCACTCTGCCATTAAATCCGGGCCAAACCGCCTTTGAGATATAAGTTCAAATCGCGGTGCTTGGGTTAAAGCGCCTACCCCCAGAGCACCCAGATTGGGGATGCCGTCCGCACCAATGGCGATGCCGGCTGTCATGGTGATCAAGCGGTCAACATAGCCTTCGCGGATCAGGGATGCGGCCAGCTTGCCGCCACCTTCGCAAAACACCCGGGTGATGCCTTTGTCCGCTAGTTTACTGAGGATATCGGGTAATGAAAGCATATCATTCTTAAGCATACACGGGATTAATTCTGCACCTGTTTTAGCCCAGCCTTGGGTATTTGCGTCCGGCCCATGACACATCCAGACAGGTATCTCTTTGCGGGTTCGGCCTAAATCACTGTCGACAGGTGTAGACAGATTGCGATCCAGAATAACGCGCACGGGCGCGCGGTTTTCCAACCCGTTCAAACGCACGGTCAGGCTTGGATCATCCGCCACGCTTGTGCCGCTTCCAATCATGACCGCATCATGGCTTGCCCGTAAAAAGTGTACATAAGCCCGCGATGCAGTACCGGTTATCCATTGGCTTTCGCCTGTAGAGGTCGCGATTTTACCGTCCAGACTGCTGGCCAGTTTCAGCGTTACTGCAGGTCGGTTTTTTACAACACGCGTCAGGAACCCGATGTTCGTCTGTTTTGCCTCGGCCTCTAATACTCCGCTGCGTAGCTCAATACCTGCTGCGCGCAGCCGCTTAAACCCTTTGCCTGCAACACGGTTGTCAGGGTCGCGCGTGGCGGCAACGACGCGCGCAATGCCCGCATCCACCAAAGCATCCGCACAGGGTGAGGTTTTGCCTGTATGGGCGCATGGTTCCAATGTGACATAAGCCGTGGCCCCTATGGCCGCACCACCTGCTTGGGCTAAAGCCATACGTTCCGCATGAGGGCGCCCACCTGCTTGTGTCCAGCCACGCCCTAAAACCCGACCCTGCTTGATAATGACACAGCCAACAGCGGGATTGGGCCATGTCTGGCCCAGTCCACGTGCCCCTAATGCAAGGGCCAGACGCATCCAGCGATCATCTGCCGAATGCAAGTCCATGGTTATTCTTTTTCAGCTTCAGGGGGGCGTAATTCATGCACAAAATCTTCAAAATCATCTGCGGCCTGAAAGTTTTTGTAAACTGATGCAAAGCGTACATAAGCCACCGTATCAACACGGGCCAAGCTATCCATGACGATCTCACCGATTTTGTCACTGTCGATGTCACTGTCGCCCATGCTTTCCAATCGGCGCACAATGCCAGAGATCATCTGCTCAACACGCTCTGTTTCCACAGGGCGTTTTTGCATGGCGATACGGATTGAACGGGCCAGCTTATCGCGGTCAAATTCTTCGCGTTTTCCATTCTTTTTAATAATCACCAGATCGCGCAGTTGCACGCGTTCATATGTGGTGAAACGTCCCGCACACGCAGGGCATAAGCGGCGGCGGCGGATTGCTGCGTGATCCTCTGCCGGGCGCGAATCTTTGACTTGCGTATCAGTGTTGCCGCAAAATGGACATCTCATGGGCCTCTACCTCGATATTATTTTTATTATTGTGGATAACTATACAAAGAACGCAAGCATTTGGGTAGAGAAAAGTGATTCTCTCTAAATCTTGTAGTATTCCCTAAATATCTGGCGGAAGTTAATAACTAAGATGCCCCACAACATGGCGTGTATGGGGGTGATCGCGATGTTCAAACAGGTAAATACCCTGCCATGTTCCCAAGGCCAGCTTGCCGTCTGTTATGGGAATAGACAAGGAAACCGGGGTTAATGCAGCTTTGATATGTGCAGGCATATCATCGGGGCCTTCATATGTATGGGTCAGATAGGACATCGAAGGATGATTGCTGTCAGGCACCAACCTTTTGAAAAAGCCGGTCATATCGGTTTGTACTTCCGGATCAGCATTTTCCTGAATTAACAGCGAACAGGATGTGTGCTGCACGAACAGGGTTAAAAGTGCGTTTGCTTGGCCC
>CAXMSA010000061.1:0-15322 GCA_964195605.1 uncultured Amylibacter sp. | reverse complement strand
CATTTAGCTCTCGTAAGCGGTGCTTGGGTTGAAATCTTTAGGGATCAACAGGTTGTGGCGGCCGACCTTGCTTAATTGGCGGTGCCCGCACAATGCCATCGAAAAATCCAGCTCTTTGTGGATGATCTCCAGCGTTTTTGTCACGCCTTTTTGTCCCATCGCGCCAAGACCGTAGAGGTATGACCGCCCGATATAGGTACCCTTGGCCCCCATTGCGGTCGCTTTCAACACGTCCTGACCTGAACGGATGCCACCATCCATATGGACCTCAATCTTGTCACCAACTGCGTCCAGAATTTCTGAAAGCATACGGATGGATGATAAAGCCCCATCCAATTGCCGCCCGCCGTGGTTAGACACAATGATTGCATCCGCCCCAGTCTGTGCTGCCCTTTTGGCGTCTTCCACATCCAGAATACCCTTGATAATGACCTTGCCACCCCACATTTTCATCAGCTTTTCGATCTTGGTCCAATCCAGTGACGGGTCGAACTGTTCTGCCGTCCATGATGATAGTGAAGAAGGGTCTTTGACGTCTTTGGCGTGGCCCACGATATTGCCAAAGAAACGCCGTTTTGTGCCCAGCATGCCCAAGCCCCAATGCACTTTGGTCATCATATTGGCGATAGAGCGCGGGGTCAGTTTGGGTGGGGCGGAAAGGCCATTTTTCAAATCCCTGTGGCGTTGGCCCAGAATTTGCAAATCAGCGGTGATCACCAGTGCTGAACAACCTGCCACGCGGGCACGGTCCAGTAAACGTTGGTTGAAATCGTCGTCGCGCAGGGCGTAAATTTGGAACCAGAACGGTTTTGTGGTGTGGGCAGCGACCTCTTCAATCGAACAGATCGACATGGTGGACAGGGTAAACGGCACCCCGAAAGCTTCGGCTGCCCGTGCGGCCTTAATCTCGCCATCTGCGGACTGCATGCCGCACATACCGATGGGGGCAAGGGCCACGGGCATGGTCACATCTTGCCCGATCATCTGTGCGGCGGTTGAACGGTCCGACATATCCACTGCCACCTTTTGGCGCAGGCGGATTTTGGCGAAATCGTTGATGTTGTCGTGAAAAGTCTGCTGTGTCCAAGAACCCGTCTCAGCATATTCATAAAACATCTTCGGCGTGCGCCGTTTGTAGATGGCTTTCAGATCGTCGATATTGGTGATGATGGGCATGGTGTTGTCCTTATGGAAACAGATGCCCTGTCTTACAAAGGTGACGGGGTGCATGACAATATGGAAAATGTGCGAATTGGTAAGGTGAGTTACCCAGATTGTCGCTTTTTAAGCCCGATGCGCTCCCGCAGCCAGTTCCGCGACAAACGTTAATATATCCTCAACACTGTCCCCAGCGCCCAGCTTTGATACAATCGCAGAACCAACGACGGCACCGTCGGCGACCCGCGCCATGCCCATCGCATCCTCTGGTGTGTTGATGCCAAAGCCGACGCAAACCGGCAGGTCGGTGGATTTTTTGATCCGTGCGACCTCGGCGCCCACAACTTCGGTGGAAGCGGAGCCAGAACCGGTAATGCCGGTGATCGCCACATAATAGATAAACCCGGATGTGTTTTGCAGCACTTTGGGTAAGCGGCGGTCGTCAGTTGTGGGAGTTGCCAGACGGATAAAATTCATGCCCGCCGCATTGGCTGGGACGCATAACTCGTCATCTTCTTCGGGTGGCAGATCAACGATGATCAGCCCGTCGATGCCCGCTTTAACGGCATTGGTAATAAACGTGTCCACACCCATTGAATATATCGGGTTATAATAACCCATCAGCACAATCGGGGTGGTGTCATCGGTTTTGCGAAACTCGGCTGCCATGCCAAGGGTCTTTTTCAGCGTCATGCCCGCGTCAAGCGCACGGCCCGCAGCCAATTGAATGGTCGGGCCGTCGGCCATGGGATCAGTAAACGGCAGCCCCATCTCGATAATATCGACGCCTGCCGCTGGCAGGCCCTTCATTATTGCAAGGGATGTGTCGTAGTTAGGGTCACCTGCCATGATATATGATACGAAAGCTGATTTTTTTGCGGCTTTCAGCTCTGCAAATTTATCGTCAATACGTGTCATGGTATGCCCCTTAAGTGTCAGTGCTTGGTTTGCGTCACCTGCGTGCGAAAAACAAGGGCGTTATGTGAAAAAATCACCCCAGAACTTGACGTTTCACCCCAATGCCCCGTAGATGCGCCCGAAACGATCATTAAAGGTGCACATCATGGGTTTTAAAACGGGTATTGTCGGTATGCCGAACGTGGGGAAATCCACATTGTTTAACGCGCTGACCAAAACGGCAGCGGCACAGGCGGCAAACTTTCCATTTTGTACGATTGAACCCAATGTCGGTGAAGTGTCTGTACCTGATGCACGGCTGAATACATTGGCGAAAATCGCTAATTCTGGGAAGATCATCTCTACACGTATGACATTTGTCGATATTGCGGGCCTTGTGAAGGGTGCTTCCAAAGGTGAAGGGCTGGGTAACAAGTTTCTGGCCACCATTCGCGAATGTGACGCCATTGCCCATGTGCTGCGCTGTTTTGAAGATGATGATGTGACCCATGTGGACGGCCGTGTTGATCCTGTGGCAGATGCGGACATTATCGAAACCGAACTGATGCTGGCTGACCTTGAGAATATCGAAAAACGCTTGACCGGTCTGGTGCGCAAGCTGAAGGGCGGCGACAAGGAAGCGGTGATGCAAAAAGATCTGTTGGAACGTGCCAAGGAAGCGATTGAAAAGAGCCAACCGGCGCGCACGGTTGAAATTGCCGAAGATGAAGAAAAGATCTGGAAAGCTCTCGGCCTGCTGACAGCTAAGAAAATCGTTTATGTTTGTAATGTTGAAGAAGAAAATGCAGGCGAGGGCAATGCCCATTCTGCCCGTGTGGCTAAAATGGCGGCAGAGCAAGGGGCTGCAAGCGTGGTAATTTCAGCAGCAATTGAAGAAGAGATCAGCCAGTTAGAAGATGAAGAAGCCACAATGTTTCTGGAAGAGCTGGGCTTGGAAGAAGCTGGCTTGAACCGTTTGATCCGTGCCGGTTATGAGCTTTTGGATTTGCAAACCTACTTTACCGTTGGCCCGATGGAAGCGCGGGCCTGGACGATTGCCAAAGGTACATCAGCCCCCAAAGCCGCTGGTGTGATCCATGGTGATTTTGAGCGTGGTTTTATCCGCGCGGAAACCATTGCATACGATGATTACGTTGAAAATGACGGTGAACAGGGCAGTAAAGTGGCGGGAAAAATGCGCGCCGAAGGTAAGACTTATATCGTTCAAGATGGAGATGTCTTACATTTTCTACATAATACCTAAGTTGATAATTGGTTAAGTTATCCCTCTGTTAACGCCTAACGAACATCCAGTTTGCCGGTATTAAAGGGGCGGCGGATGATCGGTTATACGATTATATCCACCGTTGTTCATAACACAGTGCTTATCTTGAATGACTTCAATTAGTTGATTTATTTTTGAGCCAGTCGACAAAACGCGCGGCTTCCGCGGTGGGGGTGCTTAAGACATCCTTGTCTTCACCCGGAAAAAACCGTGCGCGGGTTGCTGTGGGCATCGGGGCAGGGGTAAAGCTTAAAACCCGCGGCCCTATGGAAACGGTTTCAGCCGCCCAACTGTCAAACAGAGCTTTTTGGGCTGCTTTAGTGGTGCCATAAGCGGCAAAGAATTTTTGCCCTGCTTGTGGATCATTAAGATGAACCGCCGTGCCGTCTTTGGCTTTTAGCAGGGGTTCAACCATCACAATCAACCGCTGGCTTGCCTGGATATTCACGGCAATGGATTTATCCATATCACCTTGAGAAACATGCGCCGCAGGGGCCAACGGTGTTGCGTGGATGGCACTGTGCAGCCACAAATCAACCCCGCCCCAACGTTCAAAAATCGACAAACATAGGCGTTGTAGACCGGCATCATCGGTAATGTCCAACGGCACTAAGGTGGCACGTCCGCCGACGGCTTTTATGGCGTCATCCAACTCTTCCAACGCACCACTTGTGCGGCCCACCGCAATGATCTCAGCACCCTCGGATGCCAATGCAATCGCCGCGGAATAGCCAAACCCGCGCGAGGCCCCGGTGATCAGGGCGGTCTGTCCGTCAAATGCAACCATATTTACGCAAGCTCTTTAATCTTGAAGCCATGTTTGATCTGGTCAAGCGGCCTCACAGGATATTCGCCTGAAAAACATGCATCGCAATATTCCGGACTAGAATTATTGCGGCCCTTTTCAACGCCACAAGCGCGATACAGGCCATCAATCGTGACAAAACGCAGGCTGGAAACGCCAAGATGTTTGCACATCTCATCTTCGGTCATGGAAGAGGCCAATAGCTGTTCGCGTTCAGGCGTGTCTACGCCATAAAAACAAGGCCATGCGGTAGGCGGTGAGGCAATGCGGAAATGTACCTCGGCGGCACCCGCTGCCATTATCATTTCCTTGATCTTGCGACTGGTGGTGCCGCGCACAACACTATCGTCGACCAATATGATACGTTTGCCTTCGATCAGGGCGCGGTTCACGTTTAGTTTCAGCAACACACCCATATTGCGGATCTGTTCTGTAGGCTCAATAAACGTGCGCCCCATATAAGAATTACGGATAATCCCCATCGCGTAAGGAATGCCGCTTTCCTGAGCGTAGCCGATTGCTGCAGGCGTGCCGCTGTCTGGCACAGGGCAAACCATGTCGGCCTCTACAGGGGCCTCTTTGGCTAGTTCCACACCGATACGACGGCGGGTCTCATAAACTGACTGGCCGTCCAGAATACTATCAGGGCGTGAGAAATATACCCGCTCGAATATACAGGGGCGCGGTTTTTTGGGTTCAAACGGGAACGAGCTTTCAACACCGTTTGCGTTAATAACCACCATCTCACCAGGTTCAATCTCACGAATGAACTTGGCACCGATTATGTCCAAAGCGCAGGTTTCCGAGCTTAACACCCAGCCCTCACCAAGTTGGCCAAGCACAAGTGGGCGCACGCCCAATGCATCGCGCAGACCGATCAGTTTGGATCGTGTCATCGCCACAATTGAAAACGCGCCTTCAACACGGCGCGCAGCATCTTTTAAACGTTCGGGGATATTCGGTTGCATCGAGCGGGCCATCAGATGAATGATACATTCACTGTCAGATGATGACTGGAAAATTGACCCGCGGCTGATCAGCTCTTTACGTAATTCTTCGGCATTGGTCAGATTGCCGTTATGTGCAATCGCCGCGCCACCCATGGAGAACTCACCAAAGAACGGTTGCACGTCACGTATAGCGGTCTGGCCTTTGTTGCCAGTGGTGGAATAACGCACATGGCCGATGGAAACGCTGCCCGGCAGGGTGTCCATCAAGGATTGTTTGGTGAAGTTGTCACGTACATAGCCAAAGCGGCGCACGTTATTAAAGCCGGCATCTTTGTCATATGAAACAATACCGCCTGCTTCTTGTCCGCGGTGTTGTAAGGCATGCAGGCCAAGGGCTACGAAGTTGGCGGCTTCTGGAACGCCTAATACCCCGTATATTCCACACTCTTCTTTTAGTTTATCATCATCAAACGGATGGGCGAGGAACGGTTTGGTTTGGCTTAGCATAGACAGTCCGACTCGTGCTGTGGCAAGATGTAGTCTTTGTACTGCGGAAGAGGTGGGTTTGTCATTACCTGTTCCGCCAAACCCAAACTTAATTTGCAGAACTATTAGCTGCGGTGCAATTGTCAGTCAGTTCTTCGTAGCGTTCCACAATCCATTGTGGTGCTTCTGTCGGGATCATAGTTTGCAACAATTCTTTGCTTTCTGTCAAAAGTTCTTTGGTTTTTGACAGTTCAACAATCTCTTGTGACGCACCGATATAATCGTAAATCACCAGCCCAACCAGAACCAGTGCCACACCGCGTACTATACCAAAGGCAAAACCCAGCCCTTGATCTAAACCGGCGATGGACGATTTTTGCACGAGTCCTGAAAAAATCGGGGTAAAAATTGAAGTTACAATCAAGGCTATGGCAAACACGCCTGCAAAGGCTGCGATAATGCCCAACTGGCATGATGTGCCGATAAAGTCACCAAGATAGGGGATTTCACGCATCAGGGGTTGGGCTTGTGGGGCGAACATAAACGCCAAAACCGCGGCAATCACCCAGCCAACTATTGATAATATTTCGCGTACCAACCCGCGTGAATATGCCAGTATAGCTGACACGAAAATAATTAAGCTGACGCCTGCGTCCACCATTGTAAATCCGTCCATCATTCTCCCCTTAGGCGTCTATTTCGCCAAAGCAGGCGGCAATGAAGCCACCTACATCGTCTATTGTTTGCACTTTCATGCCAGAATTGCCAGCAAGTTTCACCCCGGAAGGCGCATATGCGGCACTAAAACCCAGCTTTTTGGCTTCTTTAAGGCGGTTATCTGCCTGTGCGATGGGGCGCAAAGCCCCTGACAGGCTAATCTCGCCGAAAACCACAGTGTCTTTGGCCACAGGTAAGTCTTGTCTGGCCGATATCAAGGCGGCGGCCACGGCTAAATCTGCGGCAGGTTCTGATATGCGCATACCACCTGCGATATTCAGGTAAACGTCCATGTTGCCAAAGCCAATACCACACCGCGATTCTAATACGGCCAGGATCATCGACAGACGGCTGCTATCCCAACCCACGACATTGCGCCGCGGTGACGCTAATGAGGATTGGGCAACAAGTGCTTGAATTTCAATCAAAACTGGCCGTGTGCCTTCCATGCCGGCAAACACCACAGAGCCAGAGGCCTGATTTTCACGATCCGACAAAAACAGTGCGGACGGGTTGGTGACTTGTTGCAATCCGTTGCCTGTCATTTCAAACACGCCGATCTCATCGGCTGGGCCAAAACGGTTTTTGACTGCGCGTAAAATCCGGAACTGGTGGCCGCGCTCACCCTCAAAATAAAGCACAGTGTCGACCATATGTTCAACCACACGCGGCCCTGCGATCTGGCCGTCTTTGGTGACATGCCCGACCAAAATCACCGACACACCGCGGCGTTTGGCGAATGTCACCAGCTCATGCGCTGTGGCGCGCACCTGTGAAACCGAACCCGGTGCGCTGGTCACATTATCGGCCCACATGGTTTGCACAGAATCTATGATCGCCACATCGGGGCGTTCGGCCTCCAGTGTAGTCAAAATATCGCGCAAATTGGTTTCGGCGGCCAGTTTGACAGGCGCATCCGTTAAGCCCAAACGCTGCGCGCGCATACGGATTTGACTTGGGGCCTCCTCGCCGGACACATAAATCGCTTTTTTGCCCATGCGGGCAAAACTGGCTGCGGCTTGTAACAGCAGTGTTGATTTACCGATACCGGGGTCACCGCCCACAAGAATTGCGCTGGCAGGTACCATGCCGCCGCCTAAAACTCGATCAAATTCGTCAATGCCGCTGGCCATACGGGGCAGGGGTTTGTCAATCTCGGACAGATCGCCCAAAGCCACCTTGCGGCCTTTGCTTGCCCCCAAGGTTTTGCCCGAAGGCCCTGCGGCTAACGGGGCCTCTTCGGCAATGGAATTCCATTCACCACAAGCATCACACCGGCCAGCCCATTTTTTATGGGCTGCACCGCATTTCATGCAGGTAAAAGATGTATTTTGTTTGGCCATTGGGGATGGGTTTAACGGGGTCTGGTCAAATCGGCAAGGTTAAGCTTTTGGTTTTGACATCAAAGTGATGGCATAAGACGAAAGCACGCAAAAGGTGAACAGATAAAGCCCCCAGTCGGTTTCCAGACGGCCCAAACCGACACCTTTGGTTACAACAATATAGATCGCCACAAGAAACACATCCGCCATCGCCAGCTTGCCCAATATGGACAAAAGCGGCAGCGCCTTTTTGGTGATCATATCAAACTGGATCAGCGCGGTTCCCATCACCTTGAGCATGGGGGCTATCAGCGCAAAAAAGCTGACGATCAGGGCCAGAAAAATATCCTTGCCCCACAAATCGCCGATGCCAATGATGATCGATATCTCATCGAGTGAGAAAAACGGCAACAATCCTGCACGCATCAAGGGTGCAAACCACGAAACGGGGAACAGAATTAGCAGTGACAGGTTCAGGTATTTAAGCAAAAAAGCGGCCCTTAATCGGTTAATACATAAGGGATCAACAAATACCCCGCCAGACACATACTCCCTGAAACGATGGTTATCCATGTCAAAACGCGGATCGATTTGATGCCCGCAAGTTTGAATAGAAAAAACATAGTAACCGACAGGATTGAACTTGCAGCCAACACGAAAGCAACCGGGCGGCTTAGGTTAAACGCCTGTTGCAGCACGATTGGCATCAAGAAAATCAAAAACGGCAAGACCATGACGATTACAGAGGTGATTTTACGCGGGTGGTTTGCCAGCCCGATAATGCCTGCGGTAAAACAGCTAGCGACCGCCAGACCCATGGTCGCAAGCAGGAATATGAAGTATTCGTTATGGGCAAACATTTCCATTTTACGGTCTTTCATATTATCCGATTGATGTAGATAAATATCAAAGGGTTAACCTACTTGCGCAATGGCTTTGCGCAGATCACACAGGATTGTGTTGCTTAGGGTTTCATCTCTGAAACCGCAATATCCACAACCCGTCCAGCTTGCTCGTCCCAATGCTTAACATTCAACACCCGCCCGTCGGCGCGCACCGCATGCACTGCTTCAAGCGAGACATCCGCATAAACCCATGCAGGTACATTCAACACACCCTCTGCCAGAACGCCCGTATCGGGAAATCCCATATCGGGTGGGCCGTATATGGCGGCGGCCCCGATATTCATATCGACTGTAGGGTTCCATGGGGCAGGGCCTGTGGTGGGCGAATGCACAACAATGCATTGGCTTTCCAAGGCCCGCGCCATAGCACCTATGCGCACCCGCCAGTAGCCTGCCAAAGAGCTGGTGCAAGACGGTGCCAACAGAATTTCAACACCCGCTTCAACCAAGGCGCGGGCAAGGTCCGGGAACTCACTATCATAACAGATAATCACACCGATTTTGCCCAAGGCGGTATCAAACACAGTCAAAGGGCCGTTCGGGCGCACACCCATCGGATCACGTTCAAAGCGGGTCATGATCTGTTTGTCCTGATAGGTCTGCGCCCCGTTTGGTGCAAAAAACATTGCACGGTTTGAAGGCCGCACTTTACCATCATAACAAGGTGCGCTGGCCCCAAGGATATGCACGTTATGCGCCGTGGCCAACCCCGCATAAAGCGCGTTCGCTTGCGGCAGTAACGCATCAACAGCCCGCATGGATTGCTCGATATTGCCAGCCACTTCCACGCCAGAAAGTGAAGCCAATTCCATCGCGCCGTATTCGGGAAATACCAATAAATCAGCCCCGTTATATGCAGCATCAGCGACCCAAGCGGTGATCTTTGCCTCATAAGAGGCCCAACTGTCATGCCAGTCGATAGGGTATGTGGCGGTGGCGATTTTCATGGGGCGTATCTTTCCTTAATTCACAAACATCAGGATTAACGTAATGCATATCAGGTTGGCAACCAAGGTGAACATCACCCGCTTATCAACTTTGTAGCCGGTCATAAGGCCAAACAGTTCTTTTATGATGACCAGATAACACAGGCTGAAAAACAAATGCCCTATGCCTAACCCGTTATCGCCATGTCGGGGTAAATAGGGGCTGTAGAGCTTATAGGTGGCAACCGTGATTGTCAGTATGATGCCGCTGGCAATTAACAGCCAGTTACGCTTTTGCCCCCATGTGGGGCGGTGTTTGCGTCTTGGGTCGAAATAGCCGAACCAAAGCGTGGATATAAAGGCTGTGATTGGGGCCGCGACAACCAGAAACATAAGGGTCATAATCCCGCCGAATTCCAGATCTTCTTTGGTTATCGAAAACATTTTGCCGTCTTAACCTTTATATCAACCGTGATCCACCTGTAGGGTGTGTGGTTTCCACGCACCACGTGTTTGGCCGCAGGAATGGTGCGTGAATTCATGCACCCTACGATATAGGCGTGTATTGTATTGAAATCACCGCACCGACTCAATCGGCCCCTCGGCCCGTGCGTTGATAAACTGATCCAGATAGGGATCTCCGCTGTCATCAATATCTGCAACAGGCCCCGACCATTGCACCAACCCGTTGTGGATCATTGCTACCTCGTCGGCCACTTCACGCACGGTGCTCATATCATGGGTGATGGTCATGGCGGTGGCGCCCATCTCGTCTACAATCTCGCGGATCAGCTTGTTAATCACACCAGCCATAATCGGGTCAAGCCCGGCTGTTGGCTCATCAAAGAAAATGATCTTCGGGTCGGCAGCGATGGCACGCGCCAGTCCCACGCGTTTTTGCATACCGCCTGATAATTCCGCCGGAAACAGATCAGCCACGGCAGCTTTTAGCCCGACGCGGCGCAGCTTTTCCACCGCCAGCGCATGGGCGTCGTCATTGCTTAGGCGGCGTTTGCCTTGCAACAGACGAAATGAAATGTTCTGCCAGACCGGCAGGCTGTCAAACAGTGCGCCACCTTGAAACAACATGCCAAACTGATCTAGAAATGCCTTGCGGTCACCAGTGTTAGGGTCAATCCCGTTCACTAAAATCGTGCCCGCATCAGGTGTGATCAGCCCTAAAATACACTTCAGCAACACTGATTTACCAGTGCCTGAACCGCCAATGATGACCATTGAGCGGCCCTTTTTGATGTGCATATCAATACCGGTCAAAACTTTGTTCGCATCAAAGGCTTTATGCAGGTTTTCGATTTTAATCATGACTAGAAGAACATCTCTGTTAGAATATAGTTGGCGGTAAAAATAAGCACTGACGCTGTCACAACCGCAGACTTTGTGGCATTACCAACGCCTTGCGCGCCCCGACCCGAATGATAACCGCTATAACAACCGATCAATGCGATGATAAAACCAAACACCGCCGCTTTGGTCAGGCCAGAAACTATATCGTCGAATTGCAGGAAATCCCAAGTGTTGCGCAGGTAAGTGGCACCATTAAAATTCAACCGCCCGACACCGACCATAAAACCGCCCATGATGCCGATGGTATCACCGATAAAAACTAGAATAGGCATGGTCAGGGTCGCGGCCAACAGGCGCGGGGCCACAAGGTATTTCATCGGGTTTGTGGATAATGTGGTCAGCGCGTCGATCTGTTCGGTCACCCGCATTGTGCCCAGTTCGGCGGCGATAGAAGTTGAAACCCGCCCCGCCACCATCAAGCCACCCAGCACGGGGCCCAATTCACGCACCATGGCGATGGCTACGATAGAGGGCACCACGGCCTCGGCACTGAAACGCGAGCCGCCGGAATAAATCTGCAAGGCCAAAGCACCACCGGTGAACAGGGCCGTCAGGCCAACAACAGGCAGGGAATAAAATCCGATGGTCAATAGTTGGCGGCCAAATGCGTTCCAGTAAAACGGTGGGCGAAACACATGGCTGACCGCAATCGCAGTGAACATGACCAACCGCCCGATGTTTTCAAGCATTGCAAGGGTTGATCGTCCGACCCGTGCCAAAATACTGTCTATTGCCTGTATCATTATTACTACCTGTTTACCCGCCTACATAGTCCCGTTTATACCGCGCGCCAAGGCTTGTCAGTATCTCATATCCGATAGTGCCAGCAGCTTTTGCCACCTGATCCACGGTTTGGTGGGCGTTGATAATCTCCATATGGTCATGGATACGCTTCAGATCGGTCACATCTACGGTTATCAAGTCCATTGAGACACGGCCCACAATCGGGCAGGGCGTGTTGTCGGCCCAGACGGATAAGCCGCCATTACCTATGGCGCGGATCAATCCGTCGGCATAGCCCGCAGCAAGGGTTGCGATTTTCGTCGGGCGTTTGGCGGTCCAATGGGCGGCATAGCCCACGCTTTGGCCCGCCTTGATTTTGCGGGTCTGAATGACAGGGATGGAAACCGTGGCAACAGGGGCCGCATCGGCAAAAGGTTCGCCACCATATAGGCCGATGCCGGTACGCACCATATCAAAGTGATAATCCACCCCCAGCAATATACCCCCCGTGGCCGCCAAAGAGCGGCGTGTGGAAAACCCACGTGTCATCTCGTTAAAATACTGTAATTGCTTTTCATTTTGTGTGTGATCCGGTTCATCTGCACAAGCCAGATGGCTGATGATCAGTTCGGCTTTGGCGATTTTATCGCGTACCATAATATATTCGGATAACTCCATCCCCAAACGGCTCATACCAGTGTCAATCTGGACGCCATACGGCAGATCAGGCAAGCTCATACGGAATTTTACCAGTTGCTTGGCCGAGTTCAGCAAAGGCACCAGATTATAATCCCGTATCAGTGGCACATCCGTGGCCATTAGCCCCGAAAACACATAAATCACCGGGCCGTTACCCAAGGCTTTGCGCAAGCTGGCACCTTCTTCGGCCAAAGCCACAAAGAAGCTGCGCACACCAGCCTTGGCCAAAGCCCCGGCCACAACCTTTGCGCCCAACCCATACCCGTTTGCCTTGACCACGGCAGAGGTTTCCACGTTTGGGGCTGATAAGGCATCCAATGCCTGCCAGTTGGCAACAATAGCGCGTAAATCAATGCTCAGGGTAGCAGTCGTCATCTATTTGTGCCTCATTAGCTTGGCAGACAGGGGCCACAGGGCCAAGCATTCGTCAAGTGAAAACGTAGATCAAGAGCAGGTTTGCGCCTGTTCGCATTCTATATAACGCGTTGTATCTATCTGGTATTTCACCCCGAAAACCTCGACGATTGCGATAAAGGCGGTCATGATTGAGCTGACGGCTTCTAATGACTTTGCATTTTGGTTCAGCCAGTTCATTTATATCACCTATTATTACCCGGCAGGGTTATTAACCTTTAAAATTCCTGATCATTATGCCCGCCATAACGCGATGGTGCCAGATCGCTGAACCGCGTGTACCGCCCTTCAAACGCAAGTGAAACGGTGCCGATAGGCCCGTGGCGTTGTTTGCCGATAATCACTTCGGCTTTGCCATGTAGCTCTTCCATTTCCGCCTGCCATGTCATCATTTTATCGGCTTCATGGTCGGCGGGCTTTTCGCGTTCTTTGTAATATTCGCCGCGATAAACAAACATTACGATATCGGCGTCCTGCTCGATTGAGCCTGACTCGCGGAGGTCTGACAGTTGGGGGCGTTTATCGTCGCGGTTTTCCACTTGGCGTGAAAGCTGGGATAGCGCAATTACTGGTATATTCAATTCCTTGGCGATGGCTTTTAGCCCCTGGGTGATCTCTGACACCTCGTTCACACGGCTGTCTTTGGCAGTGGCGGGGCGTACCAGTTGCAAATAGTCTATGATCAGAACATCCAGCCCGTGGGTACGTTTCAATCGCCTTGCACGTGCGGCCAACTGGCTGATCGGCAGGGCGGCGGTATCGTCGATGAAAAGCGGGCAGCTTTCCAGAGTTTTGGCAGCTTCCACTAGACGGCGAAATTCTTCTTCGGTCATCTCACCGCTACGGATGCGTTGCGATTCAATCTGGGCAGCTTCTGACAGAATACGCGATGCCAGCTGTTCTGATGACATCTCCAGTGAGTAAAACCCGACAACCCCGCCTTGCACCGCCCCGATAGAGCCATCGGGCTTGGTGCCTTTTTTGTAGTTCTTTGCGATATTGTAAGCGATATTAGTGGCTAATGCGGTTTTACCCATCGAAGGCCGCCCTGCTATAATCAGCAAATCTGACGGATGCAAACCGCCCAGTTTCTTGTCCATATCATTCAAGCCGGTGGACGTACCTGCCATGCCGCCATCGCGCTGATAAGCGGCGTTCGCCATGTTCACCGCATCGGTGACGGCTTTAAGGAAACTTTGAAAACCGCTATCGACCTGGCCCTGTTCCGAAAGTGCATAAAGCCGCTGCTCTGCCTCGACGATCTGTTCCGCAGGTTCATTGCTGACCTCCATGCGCTTGGCTTTATCGGTGATCTCTTCACCAATGGCCATCAGATCGCGCCGGATTGCCAGATCGTAGATCATTTGGGCGTAATCACGTGCGGCAAACACCGAAACAGAAGCACCCGCAAGGCGCGCCAGATAAGCTGGCCCACCGAGTTCAGCTAGCCCCGCATCATCTTCCATAAACGCTTTTAGCGTCACTGGGGACGCCAAAGCGTTTTTTTGGATACGTTGTGCCGCAATTTCAAAAATGCGGCCATGCACGGGATCAAAGAAATGCACTTCATTTACAATTGCGGCAACGCGGTCATAAACATCGTTATTGACCAGCAAAGCCCCCAACAAGGCCTGTTCGGCCTCGATATTGTGGGGTGAAGCCTGCACTTCGCCACTTTCAGTGTTGTCGCTATGGTCTTTCATGGTTGCTATCTGGCTCATTTTAATGTGGTCCCTCTAAGAAAACGATTATACGTTGAAATAGTTGATTTTCGCAATCTGGAAATCCTGTTAAATTCCTGTGGATATGTTGTGGGTAAAGCCCTTATTTTAAGGGATTTTACCATCCATAAGGCGGTCATGAGCATAAATTTTCCTGCGTTTTCAACGCCACACCACCTAGATTTATCCACAATATTCTGTGGATAAGTGTGCTCGAAACACAATTTATGCTAAAAATGCAGTGTAAAGTGACGATTCGGGTTGAACTGGGTTGTTGTTTTATTCACTGCCTCTCGGTTTTTGATCCCTCCAAGGTCCAAACCGTTATTTCAGGTGATACTTACCCGGCTGCTTTGCAGTCGGGTATTTTTGTTTAAACCACGCGCCAGTGTAATGGAAAACCCGGGTCAAACACGGTTACAAGCCCACCATTGGTTTCTATGCTGACAGGGTAATCCACTGGCGTTGATGATTTCACAAGTGTCAGCGTGTCTCTGTTCGGGGCCAGCCCGTAATAAGTAGGGCCGTTGAGTGAGGCAAAACGTTCCAACTGATCCAATGCGCTGTCTTCCTCAAACACATGTGCCAGACAGGACATTGTATTTGTGGCAGAAAACACCCCCGCACAACCGCAAGCATTTTCTTTACTCGGGTCAGTATGTGGTGCGCTATCCGTGCCCAAAAAGAACCGCGCATCGCCTGATGTAGCGGCTTGGCGCAGGGCCAAGCGGTGATGTTCACGCTTGGCGATCGGCAGGCAGAAATAATGCGGCCTGATGCCGCCGACAAACAAATGGTTGCGGTTGATGATCAGATGGTGCGTGGTGATTGTGGCAGCCAAGTTTTTATCCGCAGACATGACATAATCAACACCGTTCTTGGTGGTGATATGTTCCGAGATAATCTTCAGCTCGGGCAAGGCACGGCGCAGCGGGTCAAGCACGGTATC
>CAXMSA010000060.1:0-15357 GCA_964195605.1 uncultured Amylibacter sp. | reverse complement strand
CGTCAGACCCAATTCTTCCTGCAGATCTTTCAGTAGGTTCAGAATTTGTGCCTGAATGGATACATCCAGCGCGGATGTAGGTTCATCACAGATCAAAAACCGTGGGCGGGTGGCCAATGCGCGGGCAATAGATATGCGTTGGCGTTGGCCGCCGGAAAATTCATGCGGGAATTTATGGGCAGCACCTACACCTAGGCCTACGGTTTCCAGCAGCTCATCAACGATTTTTTTCACCTCTGCTTTATCAGCAGCTTGTTTGTGAAATATAATAGGCTCGGCAATGATGCTTTCCACCCGCATACGGCCATTCAATGATGAAAACGGGTCTTGAAACACCATCTGCGTTTGCCGCCGGTAGTAATTTCGTTTGTTTTTATCTTTCAGTTTGTTCAGGTCTGCCCCACAAATAGAGATGTTGCCGCCAGTGGGTTCATAGATACCAGTCACACAACGTGCGATAGTGGATTTTCCAGAACCGCTTTCACCCACAATGCCGAAAACCTCGCCTTGTTTGATGTCAAAGGACACGCCTTTAAGTGCTGTGAAATATTTGTGGTTGCGCTTGAAAATGCCGCGTTTGATCACGAAATCCTGTTTCAGATTTTCGACGGTCAACATTGGGCCGTCAAAGTCTTCATAGTCGCGGGTTTTACCAAGCCACATGTCAGACAGTTTCATATCATCGGGACGTTCCTCGACATCATCGATATAGGTGACAAGTGGGAACCTATCGATCTTTTTATCGGGCCGGGGCACAGCAGAAATCAGGCTTTTAGTGTATTCATGGGTTGGCTTGTACAAAACCTTATCGGTTTTGCCGATTTCAACCAGTTTGCCGCGATACATCACTGCAACGCGATCGGTCACTTCAGCGATCACACCCATATCATGCGTGACCATGATCATGCCGACATTGCGTTCTTCACATAGTTTGCGCAGCAAACTCAGAATCTGGGCTTGAATGGACACATCCAATGCGGTGGTAGGTTCGTCCGCGATCACAACCTCGGGGTCGGAACAAAGGGCTAGTGCAATGACCACACGTTGGCGCATGCCGCCGGAAAACTGGTGTGGGTATTGATCGACACGCTCATTCGTATTTTCGATACCGACCTGATTTAACAGATCAATCGCGCGCGCACGTGCGGCGGCTTCGTTCAGGCCAAGATGCAGAGCGATGGTCTCGATCAGTTGCGCCCCAACGGTTTCAAGCGGGTTGAGCGAGGTCAGTGGGTCTTGAAAAATCATCCCGATGCGTTTGCCGCGAATGGTGGCTTTCAGGTTTTCATCCAACGTGTCGATGCGCTCGCCTTTTAGCCAGACAGAACCGCCCGACACGTAACCGGGTGGGTCAAGCAAGGATATAATCGCGTTGCCAACGGTGGATTTGCCTGCACCACTTTCGCCAACGATGCCCAGTATTTCGCCCGGTTCAACGCTTAAGCTTACATCGTCTACGGCGGTGAAATCACCTTTGCGGGATGGGAATTTGACAGTCAGGTTTTTAATTTCAAGCAATGGCATTCCGTAACCCTACTGTAGTTTTGGATTAAGTGCGTCACGCAGCCAATCGCCAAAAAGATTTACCGACAGGGATACGATTATCAACGTCAGCCCGGGGAAAATTGTGATCCACCATTCACCGGAAAACAGATATTCGTTGCCGATGCGAATAAGGGTGCCAAGTGACGGGGTGGTGGGCGGCAAGCCGACGCCCAGAAAGCTAAGTGTTGCTTCGATGATAATCGCAAGAGCCAAATGCAATGTGCCGATCACAAAGACAGGCCCAAGCACGTTTGGCAGGATATGTTTAATCATGATGCGTGCAGAACCAAGGCCAATAACTTGCCCCGCTTGCACGTATTCTTTAATTTTTTCGGTCATAACGCTGGATCGCACAGTGCGGGCGTATTGCACCCAACCTGATATTGCGATGGCAAAGATCACCACATAAAGTGCCAAGTCTTCGTGGATTTCCTTGGAAAGCACGGTTCTGAATACCCCATCAATCAGCAAGGCGATCAAGATGGCGGGGAAAGACAGTTGTACGTCTGCGATACGCATGATGATGCTGTCAACGCGGCCGCCGACATAGCCGGATATCAACCCTAGGCTTACCCCGATCAGCAGTGACAGAAAAACGGATGTGAAGCCGACAAAAAGCGAAATGCGCAGCCCGTAAAAGATGGTTGAAAGTATGCCGCGCCCTTGATCGTCAGTGCCAAGCAGAAAACGCGGATCACCTTGATCCAGCCAAGAGGGCGGCATGCTTGCATCGAACAAATCCAGTGAAGCCAGATCAAACGGGTTTTGCGGTGCGATAAGGGGGGCAAACACCGCAAGGGCAATTATGGTAAGGCCAGCTATCGCTGATATATAGGCCATTGGTGTGTGTTTGAAGGAATACCAGAGATCGTTGTCAGCCAGCCGGCGGCGAAAATCCTGATACCGGCTTAAGTTTTCATTTTGCATCAGTCACCTACCGTGGTTCTAAGTCTGGGGTCTAGGACCACATATAAAATATCTACCAACAGGTTGATGGCGACAAAAATAAACGCAATCAGCACAAGGTAGGCGGCCATTATCGGCACATCCGCATTGCCGATAGCCTGAATAAACAGCAGCCCCATGCCCGGCCATTGGAACACGCTTTCGGTGATCAGCGCGAAGGCGATGATTGAACCCAATTGCAACCCAGTTATGGTGATCACCGGGATCAGGGTGTTTTTCAAGGCATGTCTGTAATGGATGGATTTCATGCTTAATCCGCGCGCGCGGCCGAATTTTATGTAGTCGGTGCGCAGCACCTCCAGCATTTCAGCCCGCACCAGCCGCATGATCAGCGTTAGCTGGAATATCGCCAGTGTAATGGTTGGCAGGATCAGGGATTTGATACCCGACCATGTCAGCAATCCCGTTGACCACCAGCCTAGATCAACGACCTCGCCCCGCCCAAATGTTGGTAGCCAGCGAAACACAACGCCAAACAGTAGGATCAGCAGAATGCCGATTAGAAAGGTTGGCAGGGATACCCCGACCAAGGAGGATGATAAGAAGAGTTTTGTTAGCCAGCTATCTTTGTGGATTGCGGTATAAATACCCATCGGCATACCGATAAACAAAGCCAGCATTGCCGAGAGTATGGATAGTTCCAGCGTGGCGGGTATCCGCTCGGACAGTAATTGGCTGACAGGTACGCGCAATGTGTAGCTGAGGCCGAATTCACCTTTAACTGCATTTTTTGCGAAGTTTGCAAACTGGATCACAAACGGATCGTTCAGCCCAAGATCTTCTTTCAACTGCTCACGTTCAGCAGTAGAGGTATCTTGCCCCACCATATTGCTAATCGGATCACCGACAAAGCGTAACAGGGCGAAGGTAATCAACCCCACGGCAATCATTACAAGAACGCTTTGGATCATTCGCTTGGCGATAAAGGTTAACATGAAAGGCCCCTAGGCTATATCTTCGAAAATATGGCGCAGACATCATCAAACATCCGCGCCATATTTTATTGCTTTACAGGTTTATTTGTTGATCACAACATTTCTGATGTCCAGAACATTGTCCGCACGTTGTGAAACTGTAACGCTGTCGCTGGCACCCCATGAAAGAGGCTGTTGGTGTAGTGGCAGATAGCCAACTTCATCCTGAACCAGCTTGAAGCCTTCTTCGATCAATGCTTGGCGTTTCGCTTGATCGGTTTCTGAGCCGATCAAACTGGTGATCTCAGTTATACGCTCGTTACAGTAGTTGCCAAGGTTGAAAGCACCCAGTTTAGCTTCTTCGTTCTGACAAGACAGCAGGTTTTGATAAACATTATGCGCGTCAATTGAACCCGGTGTCCAACCCAGCAGATAGAAGCTGGTGTCGTAACCGCCTTGTGCCAGCACCTTGCCAAAGTATTTGGCTTTTGGTTGGGCAAGCAGATCAACAGTGATGCCGACTTTTGCCAGCAGGCTTGTAACTGCCTGACAGATTTTTTCGTCATTCACATAACGGTTGTTTGGGCAATCCATTGTCACTGTGAACCCGTCACCATAGCCTGCCTCGGTTAGCAGTGCTTTTGATTTAGCGGGGTCGTAAGCATATGGCGTGTTCATCGCGCTTGAAAACCCGTTGATTTGTGGTGCTATCATTAGACCTGTTGGGGTCGCGGCATCACGCATCACTTTTTGGTCAATTGCATCCAGATTAATCGCATGTGCAAAGGCTTTGCGCACGCGAATGTCCTTGAACGGGTTTTTGCCTTTTACGGATGAATGCAGCAGCTCATCGCGGCTTTGATCCATGCCAAGGAAAATGGTACGCGCTTCAGGGCCTGCAAGCGGGCGAACGCCGTCGGCATCATCAAGACGCGACCAATCTTGTACAGGCACAGGATAAACCAGATCCAACTGTCCGGAAATTAGTGCTGCAACCCGTGTAGCGGCTTCTTTTACCGGGGTAAATTCTACCCGTGTGACATTTGATGGAATGCTTGTATCCCAATAACCGTCGAAACGTTCCATTATTGTACGCACACCAGGTTGGCGTTCAACGATTTTAAACGGGCCAGTACCGTTTGAATTGCTTGTGGCATAGCCTGGGTCGTTGGCATTTTTCACGTTGCCGGATTCAGCCGCACCATTCGCTTCTGACCATTCTTTGTCCATGATATAAAGGAATGTCATTTCCTGCATAATCACAGGCAGGGGGCCGGCAGTTGTCACGATGATGTTGTGATCGTCAACCTTTTCGATACCGGTAATCATGCCGCCACGTACCTTTTGGTCAGAGCCTTCGCTTAGTGTGCGTTGCCATGAAAAAATCACGTCATCTGCATTGAAATTATTGCCATTGTGGAATTTTACGCCTTTGCGTAATGCGATTTTCCAAGTGGTCGGGCTGGTTGTTTCCCATGAGGTTGCAAGAGCTGGTTGTAATTGCAGATCAGCATCATACTTTGTCAGGCCTTCATAAACATTGCCCAATAGACCCAATGTGAATGTTTCGTTTAAGCTGTGCGGGTCAAGACCTTGCGCATCGCCTTGATAAGCATATTTGAATGTTTCCGCAGATACAGGCATTGCCAGCATTGCTACGGCTGCCACAGTTGACAGGTAAGTTGTTATATTTTTCATTGTATTCTCCCTTGTTGATTTAGTAATGGGCTTTTGCCCTTTGTGGTTTGCTCCATCTCAATGTATACATTTTTGACCAGATGATAAAAATGAATTCACAACATATCAACAGATAAAGTACTGACAATCAATTAAATTTAATAATTAGGTTGGCTAGAGATTACTTAGTTCTTCGCGCAACTTAGTTTTTAGTACTTTGCCATAGTTATTCTTAGGTAATTTAGGTACAAAGTAATAGTGTTTAGGGCGTTTAAAGCGGGCGATATTATCTAGACAAAAAGCATCCAACTTTGCGGTATCTATGTTAGTGGCAACAACAAAGGCCACCACAACCTCACCCCATTCGGCGTCTTTTTTGCCGATAACCGATACTTCCGACACGTTTGGATGTTGCAACAACACCTCTTCCACCTCACGTGGGTAGATATTTGAACCGCCGGAAATGATGACATCTTTAGTGCGGTCATGCAGGGTTACAAACCCGTCTTCATCCATCGCGCCCATGTCGCCGGTGTGCAACCAGCCGTCTTTAAGTGTGTCTTTTGTTGCCGTCTCATTCATCCAGTAACCCTTCATAACAGGCAGGCCAGAAACGCATATTTCGCCAATTTTATTTGCAGGCAATTTTTTCCCCATAGTATCGCGGATTTGTACTGAAACCACGCTTTGTGCAACGCCAACACTGGCAAGCCGATGTTTCCATTTGGGATGGCTACAGTTTGCTATATGGTTGCGAGAAAGGGCGGTAATTGCCATCGGGCACTCGCCTTGGCCGAAAATCTGTACAAATCGCGGCCCCATAACCTTAATCGCCTCGATAATATCTGCCAGATACATCGGGCCGCCGCCATAAATGATGGTTTTTATGCCTTCGCCAGTTAAATTACGGGCTTTGGCGCGCTCAACCAAACGACGCACCATCGTTGGGGCGGCAAAAAACGAAATATTTTGCAAAATGGTGGCAAGTGTCAGGATTTCATCGCTGTCAAACCCACCAGAGGGTGGCACGATGTGCCGCGCTGCGCGTAAAACATACATGAAATTATAAAGCCCGGCCCCATGTGACATCGGGGCGGCATAAAAAGCGGCGTCATCTGCTGATACCTGATCCACATCAACAAAGTAGGCCTTTACCATGGCCATAATATTGGCTGTTGTGATCATCACACCTTTGGGCTTGCCTGTGGTGCCAGAGGTGTAAAACAACCAAGCTAAATCATTGGGTTTGACCGGAATAGGTTGTGCAAGCGGGGCTGTTTTATAAAGCGAGATATAAGTATCATCATCAATGGTAATGGCGTGCCTGACTGGTAAGGCCGCGGCGTATTTGATGGTCGTAAAGACAACATCTGCCTGGGCATTCTTGATAATCCAGGCGGATTCTTTGCTGTGCAGCTTTGCATTAATAGGTACCGCCACAGCACCTGCAAACCAGATGCCATATAAAACTTCCAGATAGGCAGTGCAGTTTGGCATGAAAACGGCAACACGGTCGCCAGTTTTAATCTGAAGCTGATTTCTTAAGTAGGCCCCGATAGAAGCTGCCCGCGTTGCAAACTCAGCATAATTGGCATAACAGGTTGCCCCGTTGAATAAGGCGGGTCTGTCGGGATGTAAGCTTGCGGTTTTAACCAGCCAGTTAGCAATGTTCATTTAGGGCCATAAACTCTGTTATATAAGTGTAGTGTAGATTACACCATATAACAGAGCCTATCTGCAAGTCTCAGCTTACCCAAATGGGCCTTTCAACCCTGCGCCACTTGCCAGTGACGCATATGTATTGCCCGCCTTGACCAGTTTATCCCCGTAACGTGATAACAGTTCCGCTTTGCGCTCAGGATCGTTGGTGGCGTCAATCGCGCCCCAAATGGCCGCCAGATCTTCTGCTGCGCGGCGCATTTTGCTAGAAAATCCTTTGGTGGCAGCTGCAGTACTTAACGTGTTACCGGTGACTTTACCAACCCCGTTAACCGTTTTTGCCCCTGCATTCACATAGCCATCAGGTAAATCGCCTTTCAGGTTGGTAACGGATTTGTAGCGGATCACATCCAAGATCTGATCAACCGCCTGTTTGGCACCTTCAACCCGGCTGACATGTTCTGTGTCGGCGGCCGCATGTGGTAACAGTTCCATCTTGCCACAATGTTTCTTTTCAAGCGGTAGGTAAGGCACCATTGGGCCAGATAGATTGCCTGTATCAGCACATTTAAACAAGTCGGCATCAATTGCGGCATAACGCACTTTGCCGGAGTTTAGGGCCGCATCCAATGCCGCTGCATCAATCACTTCACCACGGTCATAGTTTACGACAACGGCACCATCATTCATTGCGCTTAGCACCTCAGACCCAACCAATCCCGCATTGGCAAAGCTGTCGCCTTTAGCAGCACCCAGCCCTGTGTGCGGAGACAAGAAATCTGCACCACTTGCCGCGTCAACGGGGCTAGTGGCATAGGTAAAGCCTTCGCTTTCGATCCAATCTTTGTGGGCAGGGCGCGCATAAATACACACCTTCACGCCAAAGCTTTGCGCCAAAACAGCAACTTCGCGGCCAATATTGCCAAAGCCGATCACGGCCATGGTTTTGCCTTCCAGTTTTTCCGTTGGGTATTCACACAGGTTCTTGCCAGTGTCGAAATCACCTGCGCAAACCCGCGCATGCATGTCAGCCACATCCAGATCAGGGGCAACTTTCAGCATTGCTTTCATCGCCATCTGTGCTGTTGCACGTGAGTTGAAGGAAGGCGTATTCATCAGTGCAGCCGCACCGCCGTCACCATTGCCACCACCCCAGGAAGCTGATCCCATATTACCGGTCCCCGCGCCTATACGCACGCCGCCAAGCGAGAAGTTGGTTTCAGCAGGCAGGAATGTTGCAGCCACGATTGTGGCGTCATATTGATCCCCACCGGCTTCTGCCATCAGTTCATCATGGGTGGACAGGCCGGGTTGGTAGAAAAAATGCACGCCTGCATCCAGATCACTGGCATCAGCGGCGGAATTGTCATGCCATGTAGCACCAGAAGCTTGTGCATGGGCTTTGACTTCGGAATGATCAGGATTGCCGTTTGCGTCAAACTTTAAACCAACCAGATCGCCGACCAGCACTTTATAAGTTTTTGCAGGGTCGTCTTGGCGTACCCGCGCACCCGCAGAGGTGGCGGTGGAGGCGAATGTTACGCCTTCTGTCGCCAATGCTTTTTCCAGTACCAGGATTTTGGCGCGGTGATAACAATATGTCAGGTTTTCCAGCAGGGCTTTAATGTCATCCACAGGGCGGATGCCACCAATCCATGCACGGTAATCACCGGGGGTGCCGGGGAATGCGTTAACGTAACGGGCTACATCCAGCCCCGCTTCGTAATCACCGTTCGGATGGGTCAAACCATCATAGCTGAGGATTTGTTTTGAGGCGGCAAGAATATCTGCATGCATGCTCGCATCGGTAATATCCGCATCATTTATAGCAATCAAAGTCACGGCCGTACCACGGCGTGCCTCATCAGTTACGCCCAGTTCCAGTAAACCTTGCGCCGCAATCCATTTATTGATGAAATTGCGGTTCTGGCTGGACCGTGCGTTCATCGCATCGACATCACCAACCATTTTGGCCACCCGTTGCAAACCGAAGGTGGTTTCGGCAAAAGCCAGTGTGGAATAAGTGTTAATGATACCGCCCAGCATCGTGTGGGTTTCTGGGTCGTATAGAGGCCCAAGCATGACCGTTTTATTGCCGGACAAAGGCATTTTAGGATCAGTTGGCACCACCATTTTCAACTGGCGCGGAATAGCCCAAGCCGGGTTCTTTTGTACGTTTTCGATGTGATCCAGTGCTTGCGGTGTCAGGGAAATTGTAAAGTACCCTGAAATCCCGCCGACCGCTTTTTGGAACGGCATGAACATATTTAACTTTTTGGTGAATGTCTGAACTGTGGCCTTGCTCCACGGCATCGCACCCAGCATCGAAGTTGCATCAATGATAGCATGGTGATTGGTAGGGTCGCGGTCAACCCAGTCGATCAGGTTCAGCACATCTTGTTCGGAATAGGTGGTCGCACCCGTGGTTTCATGACCCACGCCAACGAAAAGTTTGATGCCCATGGCGACCAGTTCATCGGCACCGGGGATGGTGCCTTCAGCACCTGTGAAATGCAGGCGGTTTTCGTCGCCGTTTTCGGCAAAGCGTTGCAGCTCTACAATCTGTGTGCCCCACGACTGGCGGAAAAAACCACCAGATTTACCGGCTTCGGTTTCAGGTGCAGGGGTGTCGATGAAAACATGCTGCGTCGGGTCGTTTGCATCCATCATATGGGCAATCGCCACAGTGAAACCTGAATGCCCGCCGCCTAGCCCCACAGCCAGTTTGTTGCTTTTGGGGAAATTGAAGTAACCGTGAATTTCCGCCATCATATCCAACAAGATCGCATCTGCAGGATAGCCACGGTGCATTGAGCGGCCGATTTCGGACGCTGTAAAGGCGCCAATATCATTACCTGCATCATCCAACTTGCGGTAGGTCTTTTCCATCCAGTTTTCAAATTCTATCCGCATCAGACGACTATCAGCCTCGTCTACAGTCATATCCGTAATGGGCCCCACACCAAAGAAACGGTTTAGTGTGCGGGCAGGGGGGCCAGACTTAGTCGCCTTTAAAGAAGCATCGCGTGCGGATTTCATTTGGTCGATTGACAGCATTTTATAGTCCTTGCAGATTATTCCGTATGAGTAAGCGCTGATGCGCGACTCATTACGAGCAGTGAGCATTCTTGGCGGAGGGTATAGTTTACTTACGCGGCATCACTGTCTGTACACGTCACTGCGAGGCAATTTGCGACTTTCACAGGAAAATATCGGGGTAAAAATTAAGAAAGCGGGCCGTATTAAACAGCTCGCTTTCATTTGTTATTAAAATATGGCGCCTGTGGGCTATTTAACTACCAGAACAGGGCATTTTGCCAGAATTTCGACACGATGCGAAACGCCACCGCGCAACATGCCTTCAATGTCACCCATACCACGTGAACCGATAACAATCATGTCAGCCTTGTAAGATTTGGCACGATCAACAATCGTACGTGCAATTGGGCCTTCTTCGGTTTCCATATCAACCTCACTCATGCCTGCACTGCGCGCCGTATCAAGGTCGGAAGCTAGTAGGTATTGCGCACCTTTTCGCAGTAATTCGGCATCAATCGTTGCCATATGCTCTGCTTGGGCAAATTTTTTCAGGCTATCAGGCAGACGGTAAGGTTTAACCACATGCAGAAGTAAAACCTTGGCTCCAGCATTTTTTGCAATTTGGGCCCCTAAGCTAACGCATTTCAAAGAGTGCTTGGAGCCGTCTACGGCGATTAGTACTTTATTGATCATTATTTTGGCCCTTTCTAATAAAGCCCTGCAATAAATGCCCTCTATATAGGGACACTCCCTGTAATAGGCACTGGTATGGTTTTCTCTACCTGAGGGACTTTCTCGAAACCATGTAGAACCTGCTGTGGTGCTTGTTCAATAGCATTGATTTCATCCGCACTGTGATGGCACGAAATGAAGTGACCTTCCTTAAGTTCATATGTCGGGGCCGTGACCCTTTCACATGTGCCGCTTATGGCAATCGGACAACGGTTATAGAAAGGGCAACCCACATCGGTGATTTCAACACCGCGTGCGATACCAACCGCCATTTCCCGCTTTTTCATGGTCTCTTCAAGCCAGCCAATATGCATTTCAGGCACCGAGCTGATCAACAAACGCGTATAGGGGTGGAAGGGCGGCGACAACACTTCGTCAACTGGGCCTTGTTCCACAATACGCCCTGCATAAAGCACAACTATTTCATCGGCAAAGGCCGCAACTGTTGACAGATCATGGGTGATGAACATGAACGATACGCCTGTTAGATCGCGCAATCGTTTCAGTAGTTTCACCACGTTAGAAGCCACAATACTATCAAGAGCAGAGGTCACTTCGTCACAAAGCATAATTTCGGGCATTGCAGCCAGTGATCTTGCTAGGTTTATGCGTTGTTTTTGACCGCCCGATAGTTCGGAAGGATAGCGTTCTGCAAACTCTACCGGCAATTCAACCAAACGCAGAATTTCCGCCACTTTTTCCCGATTTTTCTGGCCGCTCAGATTTTGGAACATCTCAACCGGCCGCCCAATAATCTCACTTATCAATTGTTTCGGGTTTAGGGCGGTGTCGGCCATCTGATAGACAAATTGAATCTTTTGCAGGTCTTTCTTGGATCGATCCTTGTATAAACCTTTCAAGGTATTACCGTCCATAATAATATCCCCTTGGGCAGGGGGTAGCAGGCCAGCAATCACACGTGCCAAAGTGGATTTACCACAACCTGACTCGCCAATCACGCCAACCACATGGCCGTTCTTCACAGACATATTGATATCTCGTAACACTGTTATAGCAGGCTTGCCGTCGACAATTTCGCCGTAACCCGCAGTCATGTTCTTGACTTGGACGTTAGCCATATCTTGATCGTGTTTATCAGTTAGCTTGTCACCCATACCAGGTTTTGGCCCTGCATGCGCTGCAGCCATAAGGCGCTTGGTGTAAGGGTGCTGCGCGTGGTTGATAATTTGATCAACAGACCCTTGCTCCTGCACCTCACCTGAGTAAAGCACTACAATGTGATCTGCAACTTGGGCCACAACGGCCAAATCGTGGGTCACATAGATCGCAGCTGAACCTTCTTCTTTAATCACCTTTTTAAAGGCTTTCAGAACTTCAATTTGGGTTGTCACATCAAGCGCTGTTGTCGGCTCGTCCAAAACCAATAGATCAGGACGCCCAACCAATGCCATCGCAGCCATCAAGCGTTGTAACTGCCCACCAGAAACCTGGTGTGGATAGCGAAAGCCAATGCGATCAGGATCAGGTAATTCTAATGCATGGTATAACTCTACAGCACGGGCATCTGCCTCATCTTGGGTCATTATACCGTGTAAAACAGCAGACTCCGTCACCTGTTCGTTTATGGTTAGGGCAGGGTTGAACGTGGCCGCCGCAGATTGTGCCAAATAGGCCACACGATTACCACGCAAGTCGCGTACTCTTGCAGGTTCCATCGTCAGCACATCTTCGCCTTTCAGCTTTATTGTGCCGCCCGAAAACTCCAACCCGGGTTTGGTGTAGGCTAATGATCCCAATGAAATGGTGGTTTTTCCTGACCCAGACTCGCCGATCAGGGCAACCACTTCGCCAGCTTTAACATCAAAATCTACACCTTTAACGATTTTCACCGCAGGCCCGTCTTTTTTTGGGGCTTCAATTCGTAAGCCCCTTACTTCTAGTAGTTCGCTCATGAGATCATCTTCCTAGCTAGGCTACCACCTTCAGACGCTGAGATATCATCAACGATCAGGTTAATTGCGATTGTAAAACTTGCGATGGCCAAAGCAGGCCAAACGGCGGCGTAGGAACCATATCCAAGCCCGTCAAGGTTTTGACGCACCATAGAACCCCAGTCAGCCATTGGTGGCTGGATACCCAGACCCAGGAAACTTAGGGATGAGATGAACAGCACCACAAACACCAGACGCAGACCGAAATCTGTGGCCAGTGGCATAATAGCATTGGGCAGCACTTCACGGGTAATGATATACCACATGCCTTCACCGCGCACGCGGGCCGCTTCAACAAAGTCCATCACCATAATGTCTTGCCCCAAGGCACGTGCAATACGGAACACACTGGCAGCGTAAATCAAGCTGGCAGTTAAGATCAAAATCGGG
This sequence comes from uncultured Amylibacter sp., assembly GCA_964195605.1. Classification (GTDB taxonomy): domain Bacteria; phylum Pseudomonadota; class Alphaproteobacteria; order Rhodobacterales; family Rhodobacteraceae; genus Amylibacter. The sequence goes on along the minus strand of CAXMSA010000060.1, from coordinate 2,483 downwards.
ATTGATGTGCCAAGGGCTACAACGATTAACAGGCCTAACATAATGGAAGGCAGTGACAGGATAGCGTCATTCACACGACTAAAAACCATATCGACCCAGCCACCTGCAACGGCAGCACCAATACCCAGTGTTACCCCTATAAGGTAAGCGAACATGGTTGCTAAGAAAGAAATCCCGATTGTGGTGCGCGCACCCCATAGAATACGCGAAAGTATATCACGTTCGATGTAATCGGTTCCCAACACGTGAAATCCTTCACCTTCGGTTTCACTCCAGACCGGCATAAAGCTGTCATAAGCAATAATATCGGCCTCGTGGAACGGGGCAATATAGGGGCCGATGAAAACCATTAAGATCCAGAATAGCACAATGGTAACGCCAATTTTTCCAACCCAGGTTAGTTTAAGTTTCTTTTTCGGTGGGGCGTCTGGAAGCTCGTCATATACCGACATGTCGTCTGTATTTGCTGTTTTATCAGTCATTTCTTGCCCCTCCTATTTCGGGTTACGTAGACGTGGGTTCGACAAGATCGCCGCCACATCAGATAAAATTATCAAAATCACATATGTGCCACAAAAGATCATCGCACATGCTTGAACCAATGGAAGGTCGCGGGTTTGTACCCCGTCGATCATCAGTTTAGCTAATCCAGGGTATGCAAAGATGGTTTCCACGATCACCACACCTGAAACAAGATAGGCCAAGTTCAGGGCAACCACGTTCACAATAGGGCCGATGGCGTTAAGAAACGCGTGGCGGATAATAATACGGTTGCGCCTTACACCTTTCAGAATACTCATCTCGATATAGGGTGAGTTCATCACGTTCAAGATACCCGCACGTGTCATGCGGATCATCTGAGCTGACACCACAATGATCAATGTAATCAGCGGCATCGCCGAGGCTCGTATGGTTTCCATCATGGTATCTTCGGGCGATATATGCGCAATGGCAGGAAGCCAGCCCAAGTTAACCGCGAAAATCAAGACCATGAATGTGGCAATAAAGAAGTCAGGTACCGAGATCAGGCTCAGCGTGCCGAATGTCAAAACCCGGTCTATCCATGTTGCAGGATACATCGCGGCCAGAAGCCCCAGCATAACCGATAAGGGGACTGATATAATTGCCACAACGCCCGCAAGGAACATCGTGTTCCCGAAACGCCCGTCAATCAGGCTGGAAATAGAGGCCCCACCCGCTTTGGATATGCCCAGATCACCCGTAAACATTCCACCAAGCCATGATGCGTATTGCATATATAATGGTTGATCCAGTCCGTTCTCGGCCCGATATGCTGCTAAGGTTTCAGGTGTTGCAGATTGCCCCAATACGATTTGGGCCACATCGCCCGGTAAGATTGAAGTGCCTACAAAAACTAGTACGGATACCACCCATAAAGTGATTATACCGATAAAAATGCGTTGAATGACCATGCGTTGCATGAAGTGGTCCCCCTGACGTGTTTAGCTTGGTGTGAATCCTGCGATAATGAATGTAGCAGGCTATCGTCGTGTTTGCTGGCCCAAAATAGGGCCAGCAATATTTGTATGGTTAGACTATACGTCTGTGCGCCAAGCAAACTCTGGCCACTCATAACCACCAAGTGCACCTAGAGGCATTCTTGTAATGCCTTCGATCTTATCGGATTTCGCATCCAGATAGTTCCGGTGTGCCGGAATGACCATGCCACTTTCTTCATGGATAAGCGTTTGCATTTCACAATACATTTCATGGCGCAGACCTGCATCCGTAACTGCACGCGATTCCATCAGCAATTGACCCATACGCTCATTTGCCCAAAGAGTATCATTCCATGGTGCGTCCGGCGCATATGCCAAGTTCATCATGATGTTAGCGGTTGGACGCATATTCCATGACGTCACATTGATCGGCGTTTTCATCCAAACAGCACCCCAGTAGCCATCATTCGGCACTTTGTTGATGTTTATTTTTAAACCAATTTTCTGTGCTTCACGCTGCATCAGCAAACATATATCTGTCATACCAGGTGCCACTTCAGCCACCTGAATTTCCGCTTCTGTTACACCGGATTTTTCCAGATGGAACTTGGCTTTGTCCAAATCATGATCTCGAATTGGCAGCTCAGCACAGAAATCCGGGCCGTAAGCCGCATTGATCGGCTGGTCGTTGCCAATTGTGCCTTGGCCTTTCAGGATTGAACGCACGATTTTTTCGCGGCGTTGGATATATTTCATTGCCAAAACAAAATCGGGGTTATTGCCCGGTGCCGAATTAGACATTATACAGATACCTGGATATGCGCCAGACGCAACGGACCAGATACCAACACCATCTGCAGCTTCAATTTGTGGTACCGCTTTTGGATCAAGTGCCTGCATCAGATCAATATCGCCAGACAGTAGCGCACTTGTGCGGGCAACTTTATCTGTGATCCCAAAGACTTCGATCTCGTCTGCATTTGCACCTTCGCGCCAGTAATCTTCGTTGCGCACGTGTTGCGA
>CAXMSA010000059.1:308-15475 GCA_964195605.1 uncultured Amylibacter sp. | reverse complement strand
TAGATACCTTTGGCTTTGTCGGACTGGGCACAAATGGACGCAAAAGGGCGCCCAATCAAGCTTGTCGAAATTCCAGATGCTGCGGATGCGGATAATGCCACAGATAGCGACAAACTCTGCCTATCATATGTGAACTCTTACATCACCAACGGCGGGTTTATCATGTCTAAATATGGCATCAAAACTGATGATGAAGTGCGTGAAATATTCGAGGATTTATTCCTGGGTCGCCGTGTATCACAAGTTTCAATTCCATCTATCGCCATTGGCGGCGGCGGCATCCACTGCATCACACAACAAGAACCCGCATAGCATAACTGATGACCTATTATACTTAATCTATAGGCTGGGGAATACATGCCCCAATGGCACTTAATACCCCTCCACCGAAGACCCCGTGCGCCGCAAATCCGTTGACCCCAGCAACACACCCGTTTCGGGATCAACCATGATAGACTGCACTGCCCCCATGGTGCGTTTGACCACTATGTCATGCCCCTTGGCACGCAAAATCGCTTTGGTGTCGGCACTGATGCCTTCCTCCATGCGCAACTCGTCAGGCAGCCATTGGTGGTGGATGCGCGGGGTCAGTGTGGCCTCGGCGATATTCATCTTATGGTCGATCACGTTCATGATGATCTGCAACGTTGTGGTGATAATGCGAGAGCCGCCAGGGCTGCCGGTGACCAGAAACACTTTGCCGTCTTTCATCACAATTGTCGGACTCATCGACGACAGTGGCCGCTTGCCAGCATCGACCGCATTGGCGTCGCCGCCGATCAAACCGTAAGCATTGGCCACACCTGATTTGGCCGAGAAATCATCCATTTCATTGTTCATCAACACGCCGGTGCCCGTGGCGACAATGCCCGAGCCATAGGAAAAGTTGATGGTATAGGTGTTGGATACCGCATTACCGAAGCGATCGACGACCGAATAATGCGTGGTCTCGTTGCTTTCATATGGTGTCAGTGTACTGGCTTTCACCTGTACTGCAGGGCGGGCTTTACCCATATCAATAGCGGCGCGAATATCGCTGGCATAGTGCTTATCAGTCAGTTCCGTCACCGGAACATCGACAAAATCCGCGTCGCCCAGATAGGTCGCACGATCCGCATAGGCCTGCTTCATCGCTTCGGCCATCAAGTGGATGGTTTGCGCGGAATTCGCGCCAAGATCGGCAATGGGATAGCCTTCCAGCGTATTGAGTATCTGCACAATATGTGTGCCGCCAGAGCTGGGTGGCGGCATGGAATGGATCGCATAACCGCGATATGTGCCGCTGACCGTATCACGCATAACCGACTTATATGCGCCCATATCAGCCAGCGTGATCATGCCTTCAGCAGCTTGCACCGCATCTGCGATTTTCTGTGCGGTCTCACCTTTATAAAACCCATCAGAACCAAATTCAGCAATTAATTCAAGCGTATGGGCCAGATCTGGTTGTTTGAATATTTCGCCCGTTTCGTAAAACTCACCATCTGGTTTGTAAAATACGGCGGCGGTTTGCGGCCAGCGTTTCAGGCGTTCTTCGGCACGTTTAAGATTATTTGACAGGCTTTGCGTCACAACAATCCCATCACGTGCCAGTTTGATTGCAGGGGCCATTACTTGCGACAATGACATCGAGCCATATTGCGCCAGTGCCATTTCCATCCCCGCCACAGTTCCCGGCACACCAATGGCCAGCCCGTGAAAGCGTGAACGGTTTTTGACCGGATTACCATCCGCATCCAGATACATATCCTTGAATGCCGCGATCGGTGCCATTTCGCGGTAGTCGATGGCTTTGGTGCTACCCGCTTTCGCGTCATGCACAATCATAAAGCCACCACCACCCAGATTTCCTGCGCGCGGCAAGGTCACGGCCAGCGCAAAGCCCACCGCCACGCTTGCATCCACCGCATTGCCGCCTGCTTTTAATATTTCCAATCCGATACCTGCCGCAACTTTTTCCTGTGCTGCCACCATGCCGTTTTCAGCAACAACAGGATGAACACGGTCAAGCCCGCTATAAATTGCCGCGGATTGCGCCAAGCCGTTTGTGCCAGACACTGCCAATGCAATGGCCGACAAAACTGTCAGAAATTTTCGTTTTGAAAGGGTCATACGGAAAACTATAAGCGGCAATGATCTGCGCGACCAGAGATGTTTATCACATCAACCTAAAAGCCCCAAGGATCACCATGTAACGGGTGATTTTCGAAATCGCGACAAGGATCAGAAACCGCCCGAAACTCATCCGCATCAGACCCGCAGCCACGGTCAGGGGATCACCGATAATTGGCACCCATGCCAATAACAACGACCATTGCCCCCAATGGACAAACCAGCCTTGTGCTTTGGTTAGGCCGGCATTTGACACTGGAAACCACTCACGATCCTGATACTGCAGTGCAAAGTGGCCCAGCCAGTAATTCAGCACAGACCCCAGCGTATTACCGATGCTTGCAACGATTAAAAGTGTAAGGATAGAGTGCGTCGACAGGGCCGCCATCCCGATCAAAGCCGCTTCTGAGCCTCCCGGCAGCAGGGTTGCAGCTAAAAACGACAGAATGAACAACCCTACCAACTGTAAAACCGCACCGCCCATTTATCTAAAATCAGCCAACCAGCCAAGACCCGCTCGGGTCGTAGCTACAGGCCTGTATTCGGCCTCAATCGGGCGATTGCAACTCAGCGCATCAAGCTTTCTAAGTATCAGTTTGTAATCAAGATCACCTTGGTCAGGCTCTGCGTATGCAGGTACTGACGCGATTTGGATATGGCCTATAACAGGCATGAGTGCATCCAGTTTTTCAAGTAAGCCGCCTTCCATGATCTGTAAATGATAACAATCAAACATCAGTTTTAGATTACCGGCGCCGGCCGCATCAATAATTGTTTTTGCCTGCGCCGAATTTTGTACGAAATAACCAAGTGCATCCCCGTCATTCAATGGTTCGATCAGGATAGTGATCCGCATTGGCGTTGCTTTGGCACAGGCGTATTGCAGATTATCTAGAAAACAAGCCCTAGCCGCATCCCCACTGGCAATGCCTGCCATAACATGTATAGACGAGGTTCCGATTTCTTGCGCATATTCAATCGCCTGGTCTATTGCATCACGCGCTTCAGCTTCATGCCCGACAAGCCCCGACAGCCCGTTTTCGCCGACTTTACCCCGCACCGTATTGAGCCCCAGCATGGTCAGCCCTGTATTTGTAAGCGCATAAATGACCTCGCCCACAGGCACGTCATAAGGCCAGTGGCATTCAACCGCATCGAATCCATCCTGATGTGCAGTGCGAATTGCACCAGGCAGGTTGAATTCAGTATAAAGAAAACCCAGATTGGCCGAAAACCTTGTCACTTAATTCCAGTCCACATCAAAATTTTTCACCAGACCATTAATCTGGGCTGCATTCGGCAAACGCGGGCTCAGGCCACGGGTTAAAAGTGCAAGTTTCGCGGTTTCTTCTGACATAATACCTCCTGAACAGTTCAGCATTGCTGGAAACTGTTTCAGCCCAGAGGTTACCTGATTTCAGGACCAACGCAACATTCCACATAACACTCTGCCATAAACATCAGTTAGGGCATTGCCTGTGTCTATCAAAGGCAATGTTCAAATCAGATTGATTTGGCGCAGTACATCGACAAGCATGCAAATTGCAATTCCAAATATATTGTGACCATATCCGACTCGTTTCTTAATCCTCACTTAGTGCCCGTGCGGCAGTGGAGATTGCTTTGTTGGTTTGCACAAAATCCTCTTCGCTTAGCGCAATGCTGGGGTAGGTTTTACCCGCCGATTTAAAAATCCCGTTTTCGCGCAGCACTGCATTGAAGCGGGCGTTACGGCTGGTATCAGCCTGTAACACATCGCGGTAATCGCGTATTTTACGGTCATAGAAAACCACATCAAACAAGGTTGGGTGGCCAACGATCTGGTGATCTATGCCGTTCTCAGACAGATGTTTAGTGAACATTTCCTGCAACCGAACACCATTCGCGTTCAATGTGTCATATGCCCCGTCGCGGCGTAAAATCTCCATGGTTTTCAAGCCTGCAATGGCGGCCACCGGATTGCCCGACAACGTGCCCAGCATCATCAACCAGCGATCAGCACCGACAAGAGCTTTGTCAAAATGATCCATGATGTCCTTACGACCTGCAAGTGCCGCCAACGGGAAGCCGCCACCGATAACCTTACCCAGCGTACACAAATCTGGCGTCACACCATATTCTTCTTGTGCACCACCATAGGAAAACCGGAAACCTGTGACCACCTCATCAAAAATCAACACGATACCGTATTTATCACATTCCGCACGTACCGCTGCCAAAAAACCTGGTTCGGGCGGGATGATGCGTTGCAAGGGTTCAATGATCAAACCCGCAATATCATTGCCATGTTCCGCCAACAGGCTGCGCAGAAAATCCAGATCGTTGAAAGGTGCAATCAACATTTCGGCGCGCACAGCTTCGGGGATGCCAGCGCTGTCAGCTACGGCTTGGGGAAAATTAACCAGACAGGTGGGTGCAAGGCTCATCTGTGCCTCTGCCGACATGCCGTGATAACCGCCCTCAAATTTCAGGATTTTATCGCGACCGGTATAGGCGCGTGCAAGACGCATCGCATACATATCCGCTTCACCACCCGACGACAGGTAACGCAGTTGATCGGCGCAAGGTACGGCACTGCAGATTTCTTCGGCAAGTTCGATCCCCGCTGCATTATTGGCAAAAAACGTCATGCCTTTGGGCAATTGTTCCAACACGGCTTCCAGCACTTCGGGGTGGCCATGACCAAGCAACATTGGGCCAGAACCGATCAAATAATCGATATATTCATTTCCGTCTTCGTCCCAAACGCGGCTACCGCGACCTTCGCGGATTACGATGGAAGGGTCAAAATTGCCAAAGCCACCCGCAGGCAACACGGCTTTGGCACGGGCAATCCAGTCAGATTGGTTAGTTAGTTTCTGCATATCTTTATCCTAGTCAAAAATAGCGGTCGATTGGCCAAGTGTGTCGATGTCTGGTGTAACACCCAAACCCGCGCCTTCAGGGGGTGTTATGCGGCCTTGATTCCGTGTTGGCGCACCCGGGGCGATACGGGGCGCTACATAGCTGGACAAATCGCACGTGTTCATCAGATTGTGTGGCGCGGTCGAGGCCGCTAGATGCAGCAGTGCGGCAGTGGTGATATCGCTGCCCCATGTGTCTTCTATGCACATCCGAGCGCCCAGATGCAGGCACAGATCACGCGCACGGCGCATGGTCGATAAGCCGCCGAATTTCGATAGTTTCAGTGCCACCGCATCCATGACCCCCAAGCGGTGGGCTTGCAAGAGCGAACCCATATCATGCGCCAGCTCATCCATTTTCATCGGCAATCCGCAGGCACCGCGCACAGCGGCGCATTCTTCAAACGTGGCACATGGCTGTTCCAGCATAATATCCAGATGCGCCACAGCGCGGCCCACACGGGTGCAGTCTAGTTGGGTACCGCCACAATTCCAGTCGCCATAAACCAGCGGACCAGCACCCACCGCTTCGCGTACTTTTGTCAAGCGTTCCACATCGGTTTGCCAATCGCCGCTGGCCGCCAATTTGACTTGAAACTGGCGCATGCCTGCATCATATGCCTCACGGGCAATTGCTGCCATATCATCAGGTGCGATGCAGGTAATAGAATGATAAAGCGGCATGTCAACAACACGCCGCCCGCCCAGAAGGGTATAAAGCGGTAGCTTGGCCGCTTGTGCGGTTAAATCCCAAAGTGCTGTATCAATAGCCGATTTCGCATATGGGTGGCCTTGAAGCTGTGCTTCAAGCTGCACCATTACCGCCTCGGGGCCAATGGGATCAGCACCGATTAGCACAGGAGCCAGTTCGGCAACAGCGGGGATTACCCCGTTGGCATAGGCTGGCAGGTAATGCGGGATCGGGCAAACTTCACCCCAGCCGCTATGACCAGTATCAGTATCCAGCCGCAATACCACGCTATCCACGGTATCGCAGGTTTTGCTGTTCGACATGTGATAAGTCAAATGGCTGGTCAGTGGCACATGCCACAGGGTGATGCGAGTGATTTTCATCTGGTTTTTTTCTGGTTTGGCATTTCTTAATTCCGGTAAACAGCGACAGGTTCGCCTAAGAGATCTAGGTCGGGAACAATCCCGTGGCCTGCAACATCTGATACTGTCAGCATGCCATCAATATTGCGCGCACCCTGCCCCGGTGCGATATCCACCGTCAGCATATCCTGACAGGCCCATGTGCCGAGGCGAAACTCTTGCGGGATGGTTTGTGCTAAAGTTGCCGCCTCGGTATCAGCCATGACTGAGCCGCCCGTGGCCATCACGTAAATCTGAATACCATGAGCCAACGCCACATCACGCATGCGTACGGCTTTGGTCAACCCGCCCACGCGGTTCAGTTTAATCCCGAAAACTTCGGCCAAACCATCGCGTGCAATGCGGGTGGCATCTTGCAGCGTAACAAGGCTTTCATCGACACTGATCGGGGTTGTCGTGATCTGGCGCAGGCTTGCGATATCGTCAAGCGTCTCACAGGGTTGTTCCACGGTGATCCCCAGATCAGAGGTGGCATTCATCACAATCGCCGCTTCGCGCCGTGTCCAAGCGCGGTTCACATCATATAGGATACGCTCGTCAGTCAGGCGATTTTCTTCCAGAAACCGAATGCGCGCAATGTCTTTGCTAATATCACCGCCGACTTTGCACGAATGTACTTTATAGCCCATCTTGCGATACTTTTTGATGATGTCCAGCATGTACGCAGGCTCGCCCGATGAAACCGAAGAGGCAATCAATGTTCCCTCACTGTCACGCCCACCCAGCAGATCGGCAATCGACAAGCCAGCGGCTTGCCCAGCAATATCCCAACAAGCCAAATCAATCGGGGCTTTGGCATACAGATGCCCTGGCAGGCACAAATCCATCGCGCGCTCCACATGGGTCAGTTGACGCGGATCTTGACCCAATATTGCCTGTGCCATGGTTTCAATACCCGCACGAATACCGGGACCATGGGCTGGTACATAAGTATGACCCCAAGGCGTGCCTTCACCCCATCCGGTAAGGCCTGTATCGGTTTCAATCTTGATGAATGTCGCATCCAGAACTTCGAATTTAAGTCGTCCACCTGACAGCCAATACGGATCAGAAAGCGGCAGGTCTTTTTGGTAAACGCTTATGCAAGTAATTTTCATGGTGTCACCACAATATTTCCAGTGTGTTTCTTGGCGATAAACGCAGTTTGCGCTGCATGCAACTCCGTCAGTGGATAGCTTTCTGCCAGTAGCGGTTTAACTTCGCCACGTTCAATATAGCCCACCAGATCAGTAAAGATTGCGGGTGGCAGAACGGTTGATCCGGTGAAGGTCAAGTCACGCAAATAAAAGGTGCGCAGATCAAGTGACACAATCGGCCCCGCGATAGCCCCCGAACAGGTATAACGCCCGCCGCGTGCCAATGCATCTATCAACGTAGGAAAATATGCGCCGCCAACAATATCGGCGACAACTGTCACTGTATCATGGCCGGTTGCGGCTTTCAGGGCGGCCTTTAGATCAACAGGACCACGGGGTAATATAGCGTCAGGTGCAAGGTTGCGCAGATCATCATGCTTGGCCTCGGATGCCAAGGCAATCACCATAGCCCCGCGCCGTTTTACCAATTGGATCAACGCCGAGCCGACCCCGCCTGACGCGCCAGTAATAAGTACGCGATCCTTTGGGCCCACATTGGCACGGCTCAACATACCTTCAGCGGTGGTGTAAGAACAGGAAAACGTGGCCAGTTCAGCGTCTGTCATCGGGCTGTTCACAACCGCAACATTGCGTTGATCCAGTGTGACAAACTCGGCAAACCCGCCATCACATTCTGATCCGAAATAACCGGTTTTATCTGCATTCAGCGGATCATCCCAATCGCGCAACCAATTGTCCGTCATCACCCTTTTGCCGATCATAGCAGCATCCGCATCCGGCCCACAGGCCACCACAATACCCACAGCATCAGCACCTTGAATACGCGGCAATGATATCGGTGCGCCGCCCCATGTGGGATCGTCCTCATCCACTTCAGCGTAAGCCCCGCCCGTGGTGGCCGCGTCAACGGTTTTAGAATACCAGCCAGTACGGGTGTTCACATCGGTATTGTTCAGCCCGCAGGCTTTCACACGGATCAAAACCTCATACCCAGTGGGAACTGGCACTGGCCAGTCCTTGTGATATTCCAGTGCATCCAGATCACCATGGCGCATCAGCACCATTGCATTCATTGTTTTTGGGTTTTCGCTCATGCATCCATCCTTGGTAGTTTGTTTTCCGGATCATACACCGCATCCGCCAGAATACGGCCCGCACGTGGTTTGCCCGCTATGATCACTTCAATTTCGGTGCCGGAAATAGCTGCTGCAGGTTTGATAAAGGCAAAAGCCAGTATCTTACCGAAAGTATGGCTGTAGGCGACCGAGGCAAGTGACCCGACCTTGTTACCTGCCACGATAACCGGCTCTCCGCCGTGGCCATCATTGACACCGTCCGGTTCAATTTCCAGATAAGCACAAACCCATTTCAGGTCGGTTTTAGCACTGGCACGAGTCGCTTCAACCCCCAGATATTGCTTATCCAACTTTACAAAACGCATCACATCGGCCTCGGGCAAGGTGACCTCGTTGTTCAATTCACCCGCACCTTTAAAGGCTTTTTCCATACGCATCACATTCATTGCAAAACTGCCGTAATCAGCGATACCATGTGCGGCCCCAGCAGCCCAAACTGCGTCATAAACCGCCAAAGCATTTTCACGCGGGATATGAAGTTCCCAACCCAGTTCGCCGGAATAAGACATGCGAAACGACCAGACATCATACCCCGCAACTTTGATTTTCTGTGCCGACAACCAGCGAAAGTTGGCATTATCCAGCGGGGCATCTGTGCAAGCTGTCAAAACCGCACGTGATTGGGGGCCGTTTAGGGTTAAAGCCGCCCAAGCGTCGGATAATTTGGTGACCACAACGCTTTCGTCATTTAGGTTTTGTTCTAAATGATCAAGTAAACGCTGTTCGAAGAAAGCCGCACAAACCAGATAATACACATCCTTTGCCAGTTTCACCACGGTGGTTTCCAACTCGATCCGTCCCATGCGGTTCAGCATATGGGTCAGGGAAATGCCGCCGACCTTTTGTGGCAGACGGTTTGCAGTCAGCCGATCAAGATAGGCACCCGCATCCGGCCCTGACACCTTAACCTTGGTGAAAGCCGAGATATCCATGATACCAACCGCTTCGCGCACGGTCTTACATTCAATACCGATCATATCATGCACTTCATTGCGCCGGAAGGAATAATGATCCTGCTGCGCCACGCTATCACGGGCAAACCAGCGGGGGCGTTCATGGCCATAAACCTCTTCATAAACTGCACCTTTTTCTTTCAGGCGTTCATACATCGGCGACGGTTTCACAGGCCGCCCTGCCATGCGATTGAAATGCGGGAATGGAATTTCGTGTCGCAGGCAATAATCCTCACGTGCCTTGATCACTTGCCAGTCTTTGGTCGCATAGTCACCAAAGCGGCGCGGATCATAATCGCGCATCGAGATATCAGCACTACCATGCACCATCCATTTCGCCAATTCGCGGGTCAACCCCGGCCCCCAGCCGATACCGATTTGTGTGCCACAAGCACACCAATAGTTTTTCACACGCGGTGCCGGGCCAATCAGCGGATTGCCATCTGGCGGATGACTGATTGCACCGTGAACTTCGCGGGTGATACCCAGTTCAGCAAAGACGGGCATACGATCAAGTGCGTTTTCCAGCCATGGCATAATGCGATCATAATCGGCGGCAAACAATTCGTTTTCGGCTTCCCACGGGCAATGATCTTCCCAAACCGTGTTTGGGTTTTCCTTCTCGTATATCCCGATCAGACCTCTTTTTTGTTCCATGCGGATATAACCGCTAACCAGTTTATCGTCACGGATCACTGGCAATTCAACTTCGAGGTTTTCAAATTCCGGGACGTTTTCAGTGACCAGATAATGGTGCGTCATACTGGTCATAGGCAGTTGCAACCCCGACCATTCACCCATTTGGCGCGCATAAGTACCGCCTGCATTAACCACATGTTCGCAGGTGATTGTACCCTGAGGTGTTTCCACAAGCCATTCACCCGCATCATTTTGGGTGATGTTCGTAGCTTGGCAACGGCGGATGATACGCACACCTTTTTGGCGCGCCCCTGCAGCCATTGCCATCGTCACATTTGACGGGTCCACATGGCCGTCATCAGGGGTGTAAAGTGCGCCCAAAACACCGTCCAGATTGTAAAACGGGTGTTTTTGGGCAATGAATTCAGGTCCGACCAGTTCAATGTTAAAACCCAGTGTTTGCCCCACTGACAGGGTGTGGCGCAGCCAGTCCATCTCATCTTCGGTATAGGCTAAACGGAACGACCCGCAACCATGCCAAGTTACCGCCTGCCCAGTCTCTTGTTCCAGCGCACCACTATATAGGCCGATATTGTAATCCACCATCTTACCCAAACCATAAGAGCTGGTCGAATGGGTGATCTGCCCCGCTGCATGCCATGTGCTGCCCGAGGTCAGTTCTGCCTTTTCCAGCAAGACCACATCATTCCAACCTTCATGGGCCAAATGATAGGCAATACCACAGCCCATTACGCCACCGCCGACAACAACAACCTTGGCGCAGGTGGGGAATTCTTTTTGTGCCATTTACTTCAATCCTGAGTCGTTTTCCTCTCGACAAGTTAAGCGGACAAATATACCATCGTCAATCATGAATGACACAAATGTATCAAATGCCGTTTTAAGCCGCCTAACCGATGAGTGGGATGGCCTAACACCCGAAGCACAGAAAGTAGCACGTTATGTGTTGGAAAATCCACGTGATGTGGGGGTTTCAACCGTGCGCGAAATTGCCGATGCCGCACAGGTGAAACCCAACACCGTTGTGCGCATGGCGCGACAAGTGGGGTTTGAGGGTTATGATGATTTTCGCGAACCTTTCCGCGAAGCAATACGGCATGGGCAGGTCAGCTATCCGGACCGGGCCCGTTGGCTGCAATCCTTGAAGCAATCTGGCAAGCTAGGTGCGCTTTACGGCGAAATGGTAAATTCGGCCCTGCGCAATATCGAAGAAACCTTTGCCGGTATTTCCGAGACCGACCTAAAAGCGGCTGCTGAAACCATCTGGAATTGTCGGCAAGTATTCACCTTGGGTGTCGGCGTTAATAATTCAAACGCCCAGAACTTTACCTATCTGGCCAGTACAGGGATGACGCAATTCACTGCCATCCCGCGCCCCGGATCAACCCCTGTGGATGATCTGGTTTGGGCAGATGAACGTGACGTTCTAATCGCCATCACCTGCAAACCTTACCGTGTTGAGGTGATCGAAGCTGTGCGTATTGCCCGCGAACAAGGTGTGCGCGTGGTGGGGATTTCCGACAGTCCTGCATCCCCCATCATCATCGGCTCAGAGCACAGTTTTGTGGTCAAAGCCGACACGCCACAATTTTTCCCCTCGTCCGTGTCCACCATCGCGCTTTTGGAAACCTTGCTGTCTTTTGTGATTGCCAGTGCCAGCCCTAAAATCATTGAGCGAGTTTCAAAATTCCACCAACGCCGCCACCAGTTAGGCATGTATCAGAAAGAACCATGATGAATACAGCTTTGACCCATTCGCTTGCAGCAAAGTATTATACAGATCCGCAAGTTTTCAAAGCCGAGGTTGCAGGCGTTTTAGCCCGCACATGGCAATTTGCAGGGCACGTCAGTGCATTGAAAAATCAGGGCGATTATTTCAGCTTTGACGTTGCAGGCGAAAGCTTGTTTTGCATCCGTGGCCGTGATGATGTGATCCGCACTTTTTACAACGTCTGCCAGCACCGCGCCCATCAATTGGTCGAAGGTACCGGCAACACCCGCGTTGTCGTGTGCCCGTATCACGCATGGACTTATGAGTTGAGCGGTGCATTGCGCGCCGGGCCAAATATCAATGCGGTTGATGGTTTTGACAAATCCAAAATTTGCCTGACCGAAGTGCGTACAGAAGAATTTCTGGGCTTTGTTTTCATCAATCTTGACATGGATGCCAAGCCGATGGACGAATGGTTTCCCAACGCCCGTAAAGAGCTTACCGCCTTTGTGCCGCATTTTGCTGATCTGAAACCGTTGGAATGGGTCGATATACCTGAGACGTGTAATTGGAAGGTCTCGGTTGAAAATTATTCGGAATGTTATCACTGTGCGATAAATCACCCGACATTTGCCAAGGGCGTGGTCAAACCCGAAACCTATGATATCCAACCGCAGGGTTATTGCCTGCGTCACACCACCGAATGCCAAAACCTGGACGCGATGACTTATCCGATTGATCTGGATAGCAACGCACATGCGGGCGAATATTCCAGTTGGTATCTGTGGCCAATGTTCAGTTTTCAGGTTTACCCCGGCAATGTGCTGAACACATATCACTGGCGTGCGATTGATGCCGATCATGTGGTAGTTTGGCGCGGCTGGTATACGGTCGACGGCGTAGATGATCCGGTCATCCGCAAACTGGCGGTGCAAGACCGCGAAACCACGGTTGAAGAAGATATCGGATTGGTTGAAAGCGTGCAGCGCGGATTAAAATCGCGCGGTTATGTCCCCGGCCCGTTGGTGGTTGACCCGAAATGCGGTGTGAATTCTGAACACTCGCTGCTAACCCTGCAACGTTGGATGAGAGAGGCTGTTGATGTCTGATACCTATATAAAGCCGCCCCATTGGGCTGACCCTACCAAAAAACTGTTCCCGCATCAGGTTGGGTTCACCTGCCCACCACATGACTTTGACGGCGCCCCAAGTGATTTTCTGCGCATGTCGCCTGAAACTGTCGGGGTGCATGGGCGGATGCTGCATGTGCCAGACTACAAACACGAATTGAGCCAGCGCAAACAAAACTTTGCGCTGCTTGAGGAATTCGTGGAATGCATGGCCAATAATGGCGCCGATGTTTGCGGGCAGGTTGGCAGCAATTGGGTACATGCCAGCGGCTTGGGGGTGGATGGTATCCGTGACCACTGCGCGATGCTTAGCGATAAATTTGAGACCCCGTTTCACATGGCTGGATACGCCATGGTTGAAGCTTTACGCGATCAAGGCGTTGAAAAAGTCGCGCTGAACGGTGTTTATCACTGGCCAAGCTGGTGGCAAGGCACCGTTGGATTTTTGAAAGAGGCCGGGTTTGACGTGATTTGGGCCGGCAATTTTGTTGATCAGGGTTTCTTTGAAACCCAGCAAGAGGTCAATGATCAGATTTGGGTGTTTGACGGTGATCTAGCGCAAAAGTCATTTGAATATGTAGCAGATAAAGCCCCACATGCTGACGCTTATCTGGCCAATGGCATGTGCAACTTTCGCCGTGCCTCTGATGGATTACCACAACGTTTTGTAGCGCTTGAAGTGGAATTGGAAGCCACCTTGGGCAAACCTGTGATCACCCACGATAACGCACTTTACTGGCGGATCATGAAAACACTTGGCATCGCGCCTATCACCCAACAGGGCAGTTTACTGGCGAGCCTGAGTAATGCATAAAATCACAGCACTCTGGGCCGTTCCCCGTTCAACCTCAACCGCATTTGAATGGATGATGCGCCAGCGCGGCGACCTGGATTGCCTGCATGAACCTTTTGGTGAGGCATGGTATCAAGGTGAGGCCCCGCTTTGGCCGCGACTTGAAGAAACATCTCGGCGCACTGCGGGCCTGACATTGGAGAGCGTGTTGGCCGATATTACCACACGCGCCAAAAACCAACCGGTTTTCACCAAAGATTTTCCACATTACATTGACCATATGTTTGATGCAGTGCTGACAGGGAATTTCATCCATTCGTTTTTGATCCGTGATCCTGCCAAAACCATCACATCAATGTACAACAAGTGGCCAGACTTCCATGAAAAAGAAGTGGGCTTCCCCGAACAACGGGCGCTGTTTGACTTGCTTTGGGAAAAAATCGGAACACCGCCACCTGTTATTGACAGTGACGATTTACTAGAAGACCCAGCTACAATGGTGCGATTATGGAGCAAGGCGGTCTGCCTACCTTTTATCGAAAGCGCTTTATCATGGGAACCGGGTGCGCGCGACGAGGTTAGCTGGTGGGATGGCGGATCATTCCACGCCAATTTGCGTAATTCCGACGGCCTTAAACCGCAGCTGCGCAAATATGTGGCCCTTGATGACACACCCAAACGTGTACAAGACGTTTATTCACGTATGAAACCGCATTATGATCACCTTTATGCCCACCGTATCAAGCTGTGAAATATCCCGATATGAGGTACTATCATTTGCAAAAACAACCACTTTATGAGGAAAACTATGGACGATAATCTGTTTGAAAAGGGCCTGGAAAAACGCAAAGAAACGTTGGGTGCCGCATATGTAGAAAACAATCTGGCAGCCGCCGATGATTTCACCCGCCCGTTTCAAGAAGCCATGACCGCATGGTGCTGGGGCTTTGGCTGGGGGGATGAGGTGATTGACGCCAAAACCCGATCAATGATGAACCTCTCAATGATCGGGGCCTTGGGTAAAATGCACGAATGGGAAATCCATTGCCGGGGTGCTTTAAACAACGGCGTTACCAAAGAAGAAATCCGCGCCATTATCCATGTAATCGGCATCTACTGCGGCGTACCCCAATCGTTAGAATGCTTCCGCGTTGCCCGCAAGGTGTTGGAGGATCCGGGGGAGTTATAACGCAGTTCTTTGGCGGCCAACAGCATCTATGCCGACAGATGTTATCACTCCAGTAGATATCAGATCACCCGTAATTGGTATGCTGAAATTGTTCACTTTTGGATATTTTCACCACTACCGTTGTTTAGTATATTTTATGAAAATTCTGCGTCAAAACTACTAGGAAACCACAATGAACAAACATATTTCCTCAAAAATACTTCGAAGCGTTTGCCCGCTAGATTGTCCTGATACATGCAGCCTGAATGTAAAGGTTGAGGACGGCATATTGCTGGAGGTCAAAGGATCGCGCGCTAATCCTTATACTAATAACGTGGTCTGCAAAAAAGTTACCCAATATTACCCGGATTTCGTTCATGGCACTTCACGA
>CAXMSA010000059.1:0-237 GCA_964195605.1 uncultured Amylibacter sp. | reverse complement strand
TTTTCTACCATATGGGTGCAACATTGCTGAACCGTGGGCCCTTATGTGGTGCGGTGCGCGGTGGGGCATATGCCAGCATATTTGGCAATGCACCAGGGATGCCACCTGAACAGGCAGAGGCTGCCGATCTTATTTTGGTCTGGGGGAACAACGTTACGGTATCAAACCTGCATCTCGCACCGGTACTTAAACGGGCGCGAGCGCGAGGTGCCAAGCTTGTGATTATCGACCCCAAAC
>CAXMSA010000058.1:0-16141 GCA_964195605.1 uncultured Amylibacter sp. | reverse complement strand
GACAGGATGTTGTCAGTTGCCTTGGTTTAGTGTTTTGTTTCAACTAACAACAAAGGCATATAAAATGAACACGCATAACCTATGCCGATTATCATTTGTAACTCACCCTTAAAAACAAAGATAGATAAATGCCGGAACCTTTGAAAAACTTGTTTAACCCCAATATGATAACCCTGATGGGAAACCATCTAAAGCGCATCGACCCTGATTTTAAGTTGGAAAAATTTATCACCATTGCAACCAAGAATATCGATGCGCTTGAACTTAAACAACGATCCACACAAATCCGCCAAGCCCTTGAGATCGCATTGCCTGCGAATTACCGCAAAGCTTGCAATATAATGCTAGCCGCCCTTGACCCTGCAACCGACATCGACCTTACGCAAACCACCATGGAACAGGCAGGCATTCGCGGTTGGGCGATCATGCCAATGGCCGATTTCATTGCCGTTCACGGGTTGGATGACATAGATTTCAGCCTCGGGATGTTGAAGGCATTCACCAAACGCTTCTCGGCCGAATTTGCCATTCGCGAATTCCTTTTGTCAGACCCAAAACGCACCCTGATCTGCCTGCAAGACTGGGCAACAGATCCCAATTATCACGTTCGCCGCCTCGTATCCGAAGGCACGCGCCCGCGCCTGCCATGGGCTATCGGTCTGTCGATGTTTGTCAAAGATCCGGCCCCGCTGATCCCCTTGCTTGAGATATTGAAAGATGACCCGAAAGAATACATCAGGCGTTCGGTTGCAAACAACCTTAATGACATCGCCAAAGACCACCCTGATCTTGTCGCAAAAATCGCAGATAAATGGTTGAAGGATGCCAGTAAAGATCGCCAAAAGCTGGTCAGACACGCCTGCCGTACATTAATCAAACAAGGGCATAAAGCAACATTGCAGGCTTTTGGTTATAAAGCCCCAAACCTGAAAACCCACATACTCAGCATAGAAACGTCCCGTGTCGAGCTTGGGGGCCATCTGGAATTTAGCGCGGCCCTGACATCAAATTCCAACAAAAGCCAAGATCTGATTATCGACTTTGTTGTTCATCACATGAAATCAAACGGTACAACCGCACCCAAGGTATTTAAATGGAAAACCCTCAGGCTGCCCGCGCATAAAAGTATCTCCATTGTGAAAAAACACCCAATGAAACCTATTACAACGCGGGTCTATTATGCCGGCCAACACCAATTGGAACTTCAGATCAATGGTGAAAGCTTTGGTCGCGTTAATTTCGAACTGGTTCTCTAGCAGCCATCACAAAACATACTGCAAAGACTGGAATTCACCGCGCAATTTTCGCACTTCTCCCGCCACGCTTTTAGGGTCATTTGATAGCAAAGCGCGCACCACCAGTGCGGCAATCTCATCCACATGGTCAATAGTCACACCCCAGCGCACTAACTCAGGTGTGCCAAACCGCAAGCCGTTCATATCACCCTCTACCGCATCGATTGGCAGGCCTATACCACAGGCCAAAAACCCAGCTTTGCGCAGCTTTTTTGACGCCGCTTGTCCGCCGCCAAAACCCGCCGCTTCAAGCGCAAACTGATGCGATTGCGTAAACCCGTGTACCTTGGCAAAAACCGGCAGCCCTTGCGCATCCAGCGCCGCCGCAAACGCTTGTGCCACCGCAATCATCTCGGCCGCATAAGCCGCGCCATATTCCCGCCAATCCAGCATACCTACCGCCAATGCCGCCGATTTCGCAGCATCGAAATTCGCCGTCATGCCCGGAAATGCAATCGCATCCAGACGCGCAGCAATATCGGCATCATTTGAAACGATGATCCCGCCCGCAGGCCCGCCAAGGCTTTTGTAAGTGCTCATGGTCATAAAATGCGCGCCTTCCTTCAGCGGATTTTTCCACGCGCCCCCAGCAATAATCCCGCATTGATGCGCTGCATCAAACATCACTTTTGCCCCAATTTCATCAGCAATTGTGCGCACCTCGCGTACCGGATGCTCAAACAGGTTCAGACTGCTGCCGATAGTGATCAATTTTGGGGCATGCTTTTTTGCCAAAGCCCGCAACCCATCCACATCCACTGTGTAACCATCCTCATTCACCGGTGCCTCAACCGTGTTCAAGCCATATAATCCGGCACAACCGGCCATATGATGCGTGACATGCCCACCAACAGAGGCAGGTGGCGCAATGATTGTATCGCCAGGCTTACAGGTCGCCATGAAGCCGTAAAGATTGGCAATCGCCCCCGATGGCACACGGATTTCCGCGAATTGCGCATCAAACACCTCTGCGCATAATTCCGCAGCTATCACCTCGATCTCTTCGATGGCTTCTAATCCCATCTCGTATTTGTCACCGGGATAGCCCAATGAGGGCCGTGACCCTATGCCAGATGCCAGCAACGCTTCCGCCCGTGGGTTCATTACATTGGTCGCAGGGTTCAAGTTGAAACACTCGGCCTCATGAATATCGCGGTTCTTTTCTGCCAAGTTATCAATGCGCGCCGCAATATTCGCCGCAGATTGTTTGGCAGTGCGTTTAGCGATAGTTTGCACAAGTGTTTCACATTGGGCAGGAACCCAAGATCTGGATGTAAGGGACATTTTCAACTCCTATTTGAAACAAGCTTGTCAGCCTTCCCTTGCCTGCGCAAACCAGATTTGCTAAATATTGACCTAGAAAAACTAGGCCTATATTTATGTCAATAGCACCTCCCCGACCCAAAGGCCCACCACTGAACGCGTTACGCGCGTTTGAGGCCGCCGCCCGTTTAGGCGGTTTCACCCCTGCGGCAGACGAATTATGTGTGACACCGGGGGCCATATCCCAACACATCAAATCATTAGAGGATTGGGCAGGCGCGCCACTGTTTGAACGCCGCTCACAAGGGGTCTCGCTCACAGACCTTGGTCAAAGCGTTGTTGCCGAGTTCACCATAGCATTTGACGCAATGGGTGACGCGGTGCGCGCTTTGCGTACCCGCGCGGCACAATCCACCATCAACATCGCCGCCCTGCCAAGTGTCGCGCAATTATGGCTTCCGCCACGATTACCTGCCATCCGCAGCACATTACAGAACCATAAAATTTCCGTCACCGCATTGGAAAACCCGCCTAATCTGACCCGCGAAATATTTGATATGAGTATTTTTATTGGCAAGCCATCAGGCAGCCATACTGAGCATATCCTAGAAAACGATGTTATTTTCCCCGTGTGTTCCCCCGAAATAGCCCAGCGTTTAAACAGCATTGCCGACCTACAAAACGAAACTTGGTTATATGACGCGCTTTGGGCCAAAGATTGGGATATTTGGATAGATCAAGCTACCCGCAACCAAATCAAACCCCAAAACGGCCCCAGCTTTTCACTTTACAGCATTGCGATTGAAGAGGCCAAAAATGGCGCAGGCATTCTGATCGGTCATAAGCTTCTGATAGAACCTTTGTTGAAAACTGGTGCACTCGTTGCTCCGTTTCGCCAAACAGCCCAGACAGGTAAATCGTTGATTTTAGAACGGACCCCAAGCCCTTTTTCGGCCACCCACCTAAAACAAGTGGCAGCTATGCTCAACAACAATTAAGTCCCGTATTTCTGCACCCAATACCGCAGTAACCGATGCTGCATTACCCGTGATTTACGCGCCCAAGCACGTCCCCCCTCAGGGCGTTCTCGGTTTTTCTTAGTGATTTTAGCGCGTATTTTCATATCGCTGGTGAAAATTGCAAAAACCAGTTTGCGCCCATTGGGACAGGTCACATAGCCTGCCAAAGCACTGGCGAAATTCAACGTACCGGTTTTGACCACAATTTTAGCCCGCGCAATCGGCGCCTTTTGCCAGTTTGAATTGCGCAAAGTAATCTCTTTCATCAACGGGCGTAACGGCCCGTCCCACTTCGCATTGACCAAAAGCCGTGCCATCTCATGGGCCGAAATACGGCTGTCAGAGCCAAGCCCCGAATGATCAACAAACCGCGCGCCCCGCACCCCATATGTGGCCTCTAGCCACTTGGTCATCTCTTTCGCGGAACTTTGTAGATTACGCACAGCCCCACCCCGTTTAATCGTCGCATTCAACCCCAATGCTTCAGCCGTCATGTTAGTGGAATACTTGATCATAGACTTTGCCAAAGCCCGGATGCGGCCGCTTTCCCAAACCGCCACGGGATGGCCTGACATCGGTTTTCGGATTACCTTATGCTTTGGCATACGGATACCGTTCATCGCTGCCACCGCCCGGAAAACCTCGCCGACATAATCAGCAGGTTGGCGCACAGGCAGCCAGCGACTACCCGCCTTTCCAAGGGCTGAGCTTGCAACACTCCATTTATCTATGCCATTGGCCGAGCGGTAAGAAAATACCGGCAAGTCCCGGTTTTTTATCATCATCTTGATACCTTTCACTTCAGGCGTGTATTTCCGCGCCTGCGCCAACATCCTGATCGCATAACCCTTTGCCCCGCGTTTCCATTGAAAAAAAACACGGTTAAAATTCAGATTGATCCCATCAATTGACGGATTATACCCCACATGGTCGGGTTGCTCGGGATCTATCAACCGTTGATAGGGCAAAGCCCCCGCATAGACGTAAAACTTCCCCCGAACCGCTTTCACCCCTTGCGCCTTTAACTGTTCGGCCAAAGCACCCAGCGCATCCGTATCTAATCTGGGATCACCAGAACCTTCCAGTATCAGATCCCCTTTCAAAACCCCGTCTTTTATCTTTCCGGTAGCCAACAAGCGTGTTTTGAATGTGGTATCGGCCCCCAACGCATCCAGCACATAAAGTGCTGTTGCAGCTTTGGTCACACTGGCAGGCGGTAAGGCTTTTGATCCTTTATAACTTTCCAGAACCGCCCCTGTCAGGGCATCCATGACAACAATGCTCTTACTGCCGGACAAACCTGCCGTTGTTGCAATCATCTTCACAGATTGCTTGATTTTTATATCTTGGGCTGCAAGCGGTGACGTAAAAATTATAAGGCTCGCCAAAGCGGTTTTTAGCAACACACGCCGTTTTAACGCATTGCTAAAGTAAGCACCAACATACATCACAACTGTCTCACCATTCGCCACGTTTTCTGATATCAGATGATGAAATATCCATCATCGGCCCGTTCAACAAACTCCAGCATGGCGCCTGCCTTAAAGGTAAAGCGGTAGAGCGGCGTGCAGATAACCGATAGCACGCATAGCGCCTTGCCGCAGGTGAACATCCTGCTAGAACCTGTTCAAAAGGCCGCGCCAATACCCCGATAGGCACCATCTCCATAATGTCCCCCCAGCGGTCCCACTTGTGAAAAGACGCCAGATTATCCGCCCCCATCAACCAGACAAACCGTACACCCGTATATAACGCCTGCAACCGTTCCAAAGTCTCGGCGGTATAGCGCGTTCCCAGTTTACATTCCAAATCCGTCACTTTGATACGCGGATGCTGTACCATCGCGTGGCATGCCGCCATGCGCTTATCCAAAGGTGCCGGCCCCTGTTGTTTCAACGGGTTGCCCGGGCTGACCAGCCACCAGACCTGATCCAGCGCAAACGCTTTCAACGCCCAGGTCGAGATATGCAGATGTCCCGCATGTGGCGGATCAAAAGACCCGCCAAGCAATCCCACCCGTAAACCTTGGGGTGCATAAGGCATCTGATGCATCCGTAATATCCTAAAACAAGCACTCTAAAACGGGTGTAGACAAATTTATACGTTGTTACAACGTTAAGCACCATCAGACACAAGCTTGACCTAGCTGCTATTGTAACATAAGTGTAACAACAATGTAACAACAGCAGACTATCAGGGGCAGCACCACCAAATGAGTTTGAATTTATTTCGCCGAACCAAACAACTTGAACAACAAATTGATAATTTTTTTGACATCTTATCAGAATCCTCCGTGGTATACCGCTTAGCTGTTCGGATTTATCTGCGCGAAGGCATAAACCAAGAATTTCAGGAAAGACTGGAACGGATCAACACTTTAGAATCCGAAGCAGACGCATTGCGCCGCAGTATTGAAAAACAACTATATTCAAACACATTGATCCCTGACAGCCGGGGCGATGTTCTGGGCCTGATCGAGACCGTCGACCAACTATTCTCACAGTTCGAAGGCTCGCTCTGGTCTCTTTCCATCGAACAACCGAACATCACCAAAGAATATACAGACGGGTTTCGCAAACTGACCAACATGGTGGTCAAAGCCGCCGATGAACTGGCTTTAAGCGCGCGCGCCTTTTTCCGCTCACCTCACGATGTGCCTGCACATAACCACAAGGTTATGCTTTATGAAAAAGAGGCAGACGCCATCAGCACCAAACTGAAAACCGCGATATTCGCGTCTGATCTGGAATTAGCAGAAAAACTGCACCTGCGTGAATTTGTTGAACAGATCGACGGCGTTGCCGATTTGGCGGAAGATGTCGCTGACCGCCTTGCCATCTACGCCATCAAACGGCTTGTGTAACAATTATGGATCCTCTTATTCTGATATTCTTGTCCAGTGGGCTTTTTTTGGGCTGGGCATTGGGTGCAAATGACGCAGCAAACGTGTTTGGTACAGCCGTTGGCACCAAGATGGTCAGATGGCGTACAGCCGCGATCATCTGTGCCGTATTCATCATCCTTGGTGCGCTGGTATCAGGCGGCGGGACAACCCACACGCTTGGCAAACTAGGCGCAATTTCCGCATTACCCGGCGCGTTTATGACCGCCCTTTCCGCCGCTTTGGCGGTGTATTCCATGACCAAATCAGGCCTGCCTGTATCCACCTCACAAGCGATCGTCGGGGCTATCATTGGCTGGAACCTGTTTTCAGGCAGCCCGACTGACGCAAACACATTAACCAAAATCCTGAGCACTTGGATCATCTGCCCAGTACTGTCAGCTTTTATCGCCGTGATACTGTTCAAGATGCATAAATTCACCAGCAAACGGATCAGAATCCACATGATCATGGCCGATGCCTATACCAGAATCGCCCTAATTATCGCGGGCGCATTTGGGGCTTATTCATTAGGTGCCAACAATATCGCCAACGTTATCGGCGTGTTTATTCCCGGTGAACCGTTACCTGCCCTACAGGTCGGCGCCTTTGTCTTCTCATCCACCCAACAACTATTTCTGCTAGGCGGTCTAGCCATCGCATTGGGTGTTTTCACCTATTCGAAACGGGTGATGATGACCGTCGGTGACAACCTTGGTCGCCTCTCCGCCAACGCGGCCCTTATCGCCGTGATATCCCACTCCATCGTATTATTCATGTTCGCATCACGCGGCTTGGAAGCATGGCTTGCGGGCCACGGGTTGCCCACTATCCCATTGGTGCCGGTGTCCAGCTCACAAGCCGTGGTGGGTGCCGTGGTAGGCATCTCAGTCCTGCAAGGGGCCGCAGGCATCCGCTGGTCAGTGCTGGGCAAGATTGTTATGGGATGGGTCGTCACCCCGGTTGCCGCTTGCGCCATCTGCTTTTTTGGTCTGTTCTTTTTGCAAAATGTCTTTGGGTTGGCAGTACAATAGTAGTAGACAGCTCACGACTTCCAAAAAGGGATTAAATGCTAACCGCCAGCCTACCGATGTACAGTTTTCCTGAACTTCACAGTGCTTCATCTTCATTGTGGCGGGGGATTGCAAAACATTTACGCCAAGAGGGAATGAAGGATATCCCCGACGAACTGGTTCTAGGCCGCCCACTTGTCGAGCTTTGGTCAAATAACAACCTGCTGCTCAGCCAATGCTGCGGCTATGATGTGGTACGCAGCTATCCTGACACGTTGATCCCTCTGGCCACACCTATATTTGACGTAGCCGAGTGTTCTGGCCGCGAATATTCCAGCCTGATCATTGTGTCTGACGAAAGCCCTTATCAAGATGTCCTGGAAATGCACGGAACTATTGCCGTGGCAAACGGGCCTGAATCGCATTCTGGCATGAGTTCATTGCGCCAACTGGTTGCCCCAAAGCATCACAAAGGCCGTTTTTTCAGCAATACCATCTTTTCAGGCAGTCACACCGCAAGCCTTGAGATGATACGCAAAGGTAAGGCTGACATTGCCGCTATAGATTGTGTGACATTTAGATTGCTTGAGGTGCACAAACCGGAAACTGTTGCTGGGGTGAAAATTCTGGGCCGCACATTCCACGCCCCTGCACCACCATACGTCACCCATGCTTTGCGCGGCGGCGATATAACCAAAAGGCTTCGTACAGCTTTATTTCAAGCTTTTCACAACCCAGATCTTGAAACAGACCGTGCCACATTGCTGATCAAAGGCATTGATCTGACAGATATGAGTATTTACGAAAAAATAACTGATTTTGAGGTTTACGCGGCAAAACTAGGCTACCCTCAGCTACAATAACTATTAAATCGGTCTATAAAAATGTACCCAACACATATAAACGCACTACGTACCATATCTAATACATTAATATGGAGAGCTAACGTATGAGCGACAATACCGACTACACGCCCACAAGCGTCTGGAAATGGACTTCTAAAAACGGTGGGGAATTTGCCAATATCAACCGCCCGACAGCAGGTTCCACCCACGACAAAGAATTGCTGGTTGGCAAACACCCGTTGCAGCTTTATTCATTGGCCACACCCAACGGTGTGAAAATAACCATAATGCTGGAAGAGTTATTGGCAGCAGGTCACACGGAAGCGGAATATGATGCCTGGCTGATCGACATTGGCGAGGGTGATCAATTTGGCAGCGGCTTCGTTGACATAAACCCAAACTCTAAAATTCCTGCCCTGCTAGATCTAAGCGGTAAAACTCCCCAGCGGGTTTTCGAGTCTGGTTCGATCCTATTATACCTTGCTGAAAAATTTGACGCATTCCTGCCCAAAGACCCTGCAAAACGCACCGAATGCTTATCATGGCTATTCTGGCAAATGGGCAGTGCACCTTATCTGGGCGGCGGGTTTGGCCATTTCTACACTTATGCGCCTACCAAAATCGAATATAGCATTGACCGTTTCACGATGGAGGTTAAACGCCAGTTGGACGTGCTGGATCAACATCTGGCAGATAATAAATTCATGGCAGGCGATGCATACACCATAGCCGATATGGCAATCTGGCCGTGGTATGCAGGTGTTGCCCTTAACAGGGTTTATGGGGCAGCCGAATTTTTGGACGCTGAAAAATACACTCACCTGATGCGTTGGGCCAATGAGATAGACAATCGAGACGCAGTCAAACGCGGTTCTATGGTTAACCGCACAAGGGGCGACGAAGACAAGCAATTACATGAACGCCATGATGCCAGTGATTTTGACAATAGAACACAAGATAAACTTAACACTTAAACCCGTAATGGCGGCGGCAGGTTCTTGGATTTAGATGACGTGCCGCCCCTAAAAATCCAGCCCCAGATCAAAATTGGTCACGGTATGGGTCAAGGCACCGACTGAGATATAATCCACCCCTGTCGCTGCCACTTCGGCAATCCGTTCCAGACGCATATTGCCACTGGCTTCTACCACCATTTTGCCGTCAACCATATCAACGGCTGATGCCATATCCGCATTGCTCATATTATCTAGAAGCACACAATCTGCCACGCCAACGGCCATCACCTCTTCAAGCTGTGAAAGCGTATCCACCTCTATTTCAATGCGTCGCATATGTGACGCAAATTCCCGCGCACGCAACAATACATCCTGGATGGAACCCGCAGCGGCAATGTGATTATCTTTAATCATAATAGCATCATTCAAACCAAAACGATGGTTTGACCCACCGCCATGGCGTACCGCTTCTTTTTCCACCAAACGCAGGCCCGGTGTGGTTTTGCGCGTGCAGGTAATCTTGGCCTTTGTCCCGTTGGTTTGTGCCACAAAAGCCGCCGTCATCGTGGCAATACCAGATAAACGCCCCGCAAGGTTCAATGCCACACGCTCACCCATCAAGATCGCCTTGGCGTCACCCTTGATGGTCATGCAAACATCCCCCGCGTTAGCCAACCCGCCATCGCCGATCAGGGTTTCAACTTTCAAACTGGGGTCAACCGTATGGAAAGACAATCGCGCCAATTGCATACCAGAGATCACACCGGCATCACGTGCATTCAGCCGCGCTACATAAACCGTACCATCTGGAATAACCGCGCGACTGGTCACATCCCCCGCACCGCCCAAATCTTCATCCAGTGAACGGGTGATCAGGTCTTGCAGCAGAAAATCGGGAAGCGGGGTGTGGGTCATTTTAGCTTTGTTCATAATAATTACCGACCTCGCCAATGCGTTGGCACGACGATCAAAGCCCCAATGGATGAGATAATCGCATTCAACCCGTGGCTGCCAAAACTGAAGCCAAACATAAACCGTATCAGGATGAATAACACAGCACCGCCAACACATATAATGATTGAATTCAGATACCCGTTGCAGGTAAATCCCGATTTTTCACTGAAATAGCCAATGATCATCGCTAAGAAAATTGTGCCGAATAATGCAAAAATCATCTATCTTCTTTCACAAACTATCGCGCAAAGCCAAAGCTTGCGCATATGTTATTTCGCTACGATACCGCAACCCCTCATCCTTTTCAGGATAGTCCGTACGGTAATGCCCGCCGCGTGATTCACGACGGTTATAAGCCGCAGCGGCAATCAAAGTCGCCGCTGCCAGCATATTGTCATAGTTCATTGATACACCGCCGTGTTTTTCATGCAATGCCCTTAGATCACGCAGGGCCTGTGCCATGCCGTCCCCGTCGCGTATCACGCCCACCTTGTCTGACATGATCTTGCGTAACTCCATAACGGCTGCATCATTCACACCTTTATGTCCCAGATCCGGCATCACCAAGCCAGCAACATATTTTTGCCCCTGCCCCTCATCAATCATTTGCATCATCCCGCCTGCACTGGTTGCCGCGTAAACCAACGCTTCCAGTAAACCGTTAGAGGCCAAACGGTTGGCCCCGTGCAAACCGGTTGAGGCCGCCTCGCCTGAAATCCAAAGCCCTTCAATGGATGATCGCCCATTCATATCTGTCAACACCCCGCCCATATGATAATGCGCCGCAGGGACAATCGGGATCGTTTCTTTGACAGGGTCAATACCTGCTTGTTTGCAATAACGGTAGACCGAGATGAACTCGTCTTTGATATGCGCGCCAATCGCTTCTCGGGTATCCAGCATTGGCACATTGCCTGCCTGATGTTGGTGAAAATTTGCCCGCGCTACAATATCACGCGGGGCAAGTTCGGCGTCGGGGTGAATGTCCGTCATGTACCGTTCACCGTTTTTGTTAATCAAAATAGCACCTTCACCGCGCAGGGCTTCTGTTGCCAGTGGATTGGGATCAATGCCCACATCCATTGCAGTAGGATGAAACTGCACAAACTCCGCATCGGCAATCAGTGCCCCGGCACGCCCGGCCATACCCAAGGCCAGGCCACGCACTGATGGCGGGTTGGTGGTTTTCAGATAAAGGCTGCCAGCACCCCCTGCGGCCAACAAGTAAGTTTTGGCCTGAATAACATATGGGGTCTGGTTATTCTCAGACACCACGACACCCTGCATTGCATTATCTTTGACAATCAGATCCAGCGCCGATGCCCCTTCAACCACTGTGATCGACGGTGTGTTTTGCACTTCTGCGATCAAGGTCTTCATGATCGCGGCCCCTGCTTGATCACCCTTCACCCGTACCACACGGGCAAAGCCATGGGCAGCTTCTTTCGACATCACGAACCCACCGTCAGGCGAGCGGTCAAAAGGCGTGCCAACATCAGCCAGTTCCAGCACATGTTCTTTGGCGGCAGCGGTTACAAAGGCCGCGATACCCGCATCCACAATCCCGTCACCCGCATTCACCGTATCACGCGCATGCGCTTCGGGCGTATCATTCTTATGCATCGCAGCCGCCACTCCGCCCTGCGCCCAAGCACTTGATGCCCCGTAGCCAAGGGGTTTGGGTGACAGAACCGTCACTGGGCGCGGGGCCAAGGTCAAGGCCGCATAAAGCCCGGCTAAACCGGCACCGATAATAAGAATGTTATGTTGCTCTGACAAAAGCCTACTTCTTTAGATTGATCATGCGTTCTACCGCCAGACGAGCGTTGGCAGCCAAAGCTGGATCAACATTGACCTCTTCGGTCATCGTATGCAAGGACCACAGGATTTTTTCCAAAGTGATGCGCTGCATATGTGGACATAGATTGCAGGGCCCAAGAAAGTTTACCTCTGGTACCTCATCAGCAATATTCGATCCCATTGAACATTCGGTGATCAGTAGAACCTTTTCCGGTTTATTTTTGCGCACATAGTCAATCATACCCGCGGTTGATCCGCTGAAATCCGCTTCATCCACCACATCCGTGGGGCATTCGGGGTGAGCAATGATCACCGCATCAGGCTCATACTTGCGGTACTCGCGCAATTCATCCGCCTTGAATTCCACATGCACCTCACAAGCACCTTCCCAATAGATGATCTTTTTCTTGGTCTGTTTGGCCACATTCTGCGCCAAATGCCCGTCAGGGGTCATGATCACGACATCACTATCCATGGAATTGATAATTTCAACCGCATTGCCCGATGTACAACATATATCAGACGCGGCTTTCACCTCTGCTGTGGTGTTGACATAAGACACTACAGGCGCGCCCGGATTATCAGCGCGCATCTTTTCAATATCCTTGGCAGTAATGCTTTCCGCCAGTGAACACCCTGCACGGCTGTCTGGAATCAGCACGATCTTTTCTGGCGACAACAGTTTGGATGTTTCCGCCATGAAATGCACACCACCTTGCACGATCACACTTTCGCGCACTTTGGTCGCCTCAATAGCCAATTGCAAACTGTCCCCGACAATATCGGCCACCCCATGAAAAATATCGGGCGTCATATAGTTATGCGCAAGAATTACCGCGTCTTTTTCACGTTTCAGCTTATTAATTGCCAGAACATATGGTGCATGCCGCGCCCAGTCAGCTTCAGGGATCACCCGGTCAACACGGTTATAAAGGGCTTGGGTTTCCTTAACCAAAGCCAAAGACGGCTCCAGATCGAAAGCCGCTTCCAATTGTGATTTCATTTCAGAGCTACCAGGAATGATCATCGTAAAACCTTTGTTTTTTGTCTTCAGTTCTCTAGTAAATAAGGGGTAATGCTATGAATGAGAAGACCTATAACGCATCGCGCACAATTATTGCCCGACAGCAGCCAATTGCGGCTTTTTCTTCTCGCCAATGATCGCAGCACTTATGAAGCTTAAAAACAAACGTGTCAGACTGCGGCTGCCGGCATTTTTAGGCCAAACCGCGTAGACATTCACTTGCTCACTTGTCCAGTCGGGCAAGATACGAACCAGCTTACCTGCTGCTAGCTCTTGTTCCACATACATTTCCGGCAACCAGGTCAACCCACGCCCCAACAGTGCCATTTGCTTTTTCGCTTCACCATTGTCAGAGCAGAACTGGTTATTCTCGACACGGCCATGAAATACCTCATCACTGCCATCAGTTTTATTCAAAACCATATCTTGCCAACCGATTTCGCAAATGAACGGATAGTCTTTATCAAACATATCCTGCGGCACCTTTACCACCCCGTGTTTTTCAACCAATCTCGGTGATGCATAAAGGCACCCATGCCCTTCTGTCAATTTACGCACCATGAAATTGCTGTCCGAAACATTTCCCGCCTGTATTGCCAGATCATAACCGCTTTCATTCAGATTATGTCGGTCAATGGAATATGAGATTTCCAACTTCACATCGGGGTATTGGATCATAAACTCAGCAAAAATTGCTGTGAACTTAGGTGACGCCAGAAAACTGGGTACTGCAATAGACAATTTACCACGCGGGCTTTCCATCACGTTTTGCAACTCTTCCAGACCGGTTTCCGCAGCATCCAGCATATTATTAGCATGAACCGCCAAACGCTGCCCAGCTTCGGTCAATGTCAACGACCGAGTTGAGCGGTAGATCAATGCCGTATCAAGCGTCTCTTCCAACTGTGATATATGTTGGCTGACAACCGGGGCAGAAATCCCCAGAACATTTGCCGCAGCAGAGAATGACCCTGTTTCGGCAACTTTGGCAAATACCGCCAGTGATTTGAGCTTTGGTAACATAAAAATCTATTACACGATTTTTTAAAACAATGAAATAGTTTTATTTGGGATAATCACCCAATGTATTTTGTCTTAAATATAACTCAACAGCGGCGAACAACACATCTACCCGCTCACAACCGCGCACCTGCCGCGCACATTAAGGACAAAGAAAATGAAAACCATTATCATCGCATCAATCGCTGCCGCAGCTTTAATCGCGCCTTCTGCAACACTTGCAGAGAACCTGATCATAGGTTTCCCGAACATTCAAACTGAGTTCGGTACACACAAAGCAGCTGCACAAACTGCAACCAAACTAAACATCAGCACTTCTAACGAAGCTGTTGTAACTACTGAAGCAAACACACGAAAATAATCTTTGCTTTGATCGCCCTGGCAAACGCTCCCCTATTTCCCTAAGTTTCCGGGGCCTAATTTTCAAAATACTCTTCATTACTTTGATATGTCGTTTTAGGTTTATCTACAGATGGATACCCTACAGGCAATTGTGCACATCCTGCTAACACACCCAAAATCACTATATATCGCACTATCATTTCCGCATTGCCCTTGATCATTCATTTAGGGCCTTGTTTCGCATCAAACTGATTTGATGGCAACATACAGCCGTTCAAAATTATGTAATATCACAGGCAATTTCCCGTTTGCGCATTGCGCCGATAGAAAATACAACGTCCTTTAGAAAATGCGATCAAAAGGGCCCCTCAAAATGTCATCAAACAAATACGTCTACTTCATGGAAGGTGTTTCCAAAACCTACCCGGGTGGTAAAAAATGCTTTGAAAACATCCATCTGTCCTTTCTGCCGGGTGTGAAAATCGGCGTCGTCGGGGTTAACGGCACCGGTAAATCCACGTTGATGCGCATCATGGCGGGCATGGATAAAGATTTCACTGGTGAGGCATGGGCCGCTAAAGGCGCCACTGTGGGCTATCTGCCTCAGGAACCGAAACTGGACGAGAACCTGAATGTGCGCGAAAACGTCATGCTGGCCGTGGCTGCTCAAAAGGCCATTTTGGACAAGTATAACGAATTGGCGATGAACTATTCCGAAGAAACCGCCGACGAGATGGGCAAACTGCAAGATGAGATTGACGCCCAGGATCTGTGGAACCTTGACGCCAGTATCGACATCGCGATGGAAGCCCTGCGCTGCCCGCCAGATGACGCCGATGTGACCACTTTATCAGGCGGTGAAAAACGCCGTGTGGCGCTTTGCAAACTGCTGCTGGAAAAACCCGCCATGCTGCTGTTGGACGAACCCACCAACCACCTTGATGCCGAAACCATCGCATGGTTGCAAAATCACCTGATGGATTACAAAGGTACTATCCTGATCGTCACCCACGATCGGTATTTTCTGGATGATATCACCAGCTGGATTTTGGAACTGGATCGCGGTCGCGGCATCCCATACGAAGGCAATTACTCTGCATGGGTTGAACAAAAAGCCAAGCGCATGGCGCATGAAGCCCGCGAAGACAAATCCAAATCCAAAACACTGGAACGCGAACTGGAATGGATGCGTCAGGGGCAAAAAGCCCGTCAGGCCAAGCAAAAGGCCCGCGTCAACGCTTATAACGAACTGGCTGGTCAGTCTGAACGCGATAAAATCGGCAAAGCCCAGATCATCATCCCCAACGGGCCGCGGCTGGGGGCCAACGTGATTGATATTGAAAACCTGAACAAAGCCTACGGTGACAACCTGTTGATAGATGATCTGTCATTCAGCCTGCCGCCCGGCGGTATTGTCGGCGTGATCGGCCCCAACGGTGCGGGTAAATCAACACTGTTTCGGATGCTCACGGGGGTCGAACAGCCCGATAGTGGTACTGTCACGTTCGGGGATACGGTGAAGCTATCTTATGTGGATCAGTCGCGTGATGCGCTGGATGACAAAAAAACCGTCTGGGCTGAAATCTCGGGCGAGCAGGATATTATCCAGCTGGGCGACGCAGAGGTGAATTCACGGGCCTATTGTTCCAGCTTCAACTTCAAAGGCGGCGACCAGCAAAAACCGCTGGGGCTGCTTTCTGGCGGGGAACGCAACCGCGTTCATTTGGCG
>CAXMSA010000057.1:0-16199 GCA_964195605.1 uncultured Amylibacter sp. | reverse complement strand
GGTACGGGTTATATATCGACCTGCTGGGGCCGCTTGCCATCGGCAAGGAACGTTCGGACTTTCACTTGGGCAAAGAAGAGGACCGCTGCCGATATGCTTTGGAACAAGCCGCTAAAGGCAAGAACGTGGCCCTGATCTGTTCTGGCGACGCGGGCATTTACGCCATGGGTGCACTGGTGTTCGAATTGATGGATCGCAGCGCAGATGAGTTGGGCGTGTCTGACGCTGCACACCGGGTTGAGATAAAATGCACCCCCGGCGTCAGTGCGCTGCAAGGTGCCGCCGCGCGCGCAGGCGCGCCTTTGGGCCACGACTTTTGCGCTATATCCTTGTCAGACCTGCTGACCCACCGTGCAGACATCATCAAACGCCTGAACGCGGCAGCCGTCGGCGATTTTGTCATTGCGTTCTACAACCCGGTATCCAAACGCCGCCGCACCCTGCTGGCAGAGGCCCGCGATATCCTGCTGCAACACCGCCCTGCAGACACGCCCGTGATGCTGGCGCGCTCCTTGGGGCGCGTTGACGAAAGCATTCGCTACGTCAAACTTGACGAACTAAAAGTTGATGATGTGGATATGATGACCGTGGTTCTGGTCGGCTCATCCAACTCGAAACTAGCACAATTGGGCGAAGGCCCGCGCATGTACACCCCACGCGGCTATGCCCGCAAAATTGATGGAGACCTGTCATGAAAGTCTATTTTATCGGTGCCGGCCCCGGCGACCCCGACCTGATCACCGTCAAAGGCAAAGCCCTGATCGAACGCTGCAATGTGTGCCTATACGCAGGCTCATTAGTGCCAGAGGCGGTTGTGGCCTTTGCCCCCAAAGACGCCATCGTCAAAGACACCGCCGTGATGACGCTGGATGATACCCACGCCGAAATTCTGGCTGCCCACAAACGCGGCGAAGACGTTGCCCGCGTCCATTCTGGCGATCCGTCATTATACGGCGCTATCGCTGAACAAATCCGCCGCTTGAACAAAGCTGGCGTAGAATATGAAATCATCCCCGGCGTGTCCGCATACGCCGCAATGGCCGCGACCATAGGCCAAGAACTGACCATCCCTGAAGTCGCACAATCCATCGTGCTGACCCGCATGTCGATGCAATCCACATCGATGCCCGCAGGTGAAACACTGGACAACTTCGGTCGCACAGGGGCCACGTTGGCGATCCATCTGGCAATCCGCAATATGCGCGAAATCGAACGCCAATTGATCCCGCATTACGGCCCCGATTGCCCTGTGGTTGTCGGCTACCGCGTAGGCTGGCCCGACCAAATGATCATTCGCGGCACACTTTCTGACATCCGCAAAAAAGTCCGTAAAGAAAAGATCACCCGCACCGCGCTGATATTGGTCGGCCCCGCATTGGCCGCGTCAATTGATTTCAAAGACTCCGCCCTTTATGATCCTAAAATGCCCCACGTATTACGCCCTGTTGTCGGCGTGGATCTGGTCGAGGATCATAATACTTAGAAGGGTGTTCTGATTTATAAAAATTCAAGAAAAGCCCTAGATCAACCCTTTGCCTTTACCGTACCAGTTGCCTTGTTCAACTTGAATGGCACTGTCCAGCATCGCGGCAAAAGCTATGGGGTCTTGAGTGCCGCCATCTTTGCCGCGGTAGTGGTAGGGAATAACCACTGCCGGTTTAAACGCGGCCACAGCACTTGCCGCTGCTTTGATGTCCATTGTGTAAGGCAGGTTCATGCATAAAAAGGCGACATCAATATTTTTAAGCGCGCGCATTTCGGGCACGTCTTCGGTATCTGCCGATAGGTAGACACGCGTGCCGCCAATATTCAGTACATAGCCGTTGTCACGCCCCTGTGGATGGTACTTCAGGCGGCCTTCGGTGGTGTTATAGGCGGCAATCGCCTCAACCCCGATGTCACCAAAGCTGGTCGTCTGGGTGTTTGCTATAATTTGGGTGCGTGCTGCCAAATCGGCGGTCATCTTATCGCGTGCACCTTTGTTAGAGATCAACGTTGTGTTCCCGCCCATAACCGCCGCGAGTGTATCATTGTTAAGATGGTCGCCGTGGTGATGGGTGATCAGCACCAGATCGGCCGATGGCAAACCTGCATATAGCACGGGGTCGCCCACCGGATCGGCATAGATCACACCCATAGGGGTTTCCAGCACGACCGAGGCGTGTGAAACTGGGGTCACTTTAACCGCACCATTAGCAAAACTCATGGCATGATTACCGGCCATGGCAACATATGGCATTACGGTAATGGTGCCAGCCGCGGCGGCTGTTGTTTGTAAAAAGTTACGTCGTGAAAGCATTGTTTTCTCCCATTTTATTCCTTAAAATCTATTATGATTTCTGTTTGCGCCAAGTTTTGCATGGGATTGCGGAAGTTTTGTAGGGGTGGTGCTGCATTTTTACCGAAATATTTTTAGATACTAACCACTTGGTTTTACAGGTAACCCTGATGCTGGTTGGGTCGTATTGGCCATAGGTAAAATCACTTCAAAAACCCAAAAGTTAGTACATGAAGCCCTATGCCTTTGTGCCATACGGTTTCCACACACATTCCATACGCCGTTTTTGGCGTTAACTTTTACGCCATATCGAATCTATCACTTCGAAGAATACGTCTAAATTTTGAAGCATATGAAATATTATTCGAATAACATGTAAAGTATTAGAATATACAGGCACTATACTGGTAAAAAACGGTGATTTAAGTATTTTTACCCACATAAACCAGATATACCTCCCAGAAATTCAGACATACGAGGGCACCATGATCAAATCTCCATACCTGTTATTCCTGGGCGATGCGCCCGATATGTTGGCAACCAAAGTTGCCATTGGCATCAAAGACTGGCGCCCCGACGCTTCGGTCGGGCAGTTCCGTATGGAAGGTTGCAAGGCTGATCTGGGCTTGCCTGACATGACCATTGATCAGGCCATTGAAGTTGGTGCCAAAACGCTGGTGATCGGTGTGGCTAACCGTGGCGGTTATATCTCGGCAAGCTGGAAAGCGGTTCTGCTGGAAGCTTTGGAAAAGGGTATGGATATTGCATCCGGACTGCATAACCTATTGAAAGATGAGGCAGATTTAGCGGCAGCTGCAATGATGCACGGCTGCACATTGTTTGATGTGCGCGTGCCATTGGTCGAGTTTCCAATAGCCAACGGTAAAAAACGCACTGGCAAACGCTGCCTGCCTGTCGGCACCGATTGTTCGGTTGGTAAAATGTACACCGGTCTTGCGATGGAAAAAGAAATGCACGCGCGTGATATGAATGCCACCTTCCGGCCAACTGGTCAGACTGGCATTTTGATCACCGGCGGCGGTATTCCGTTAGACGCGGTTGTCGCCGATTTCATGGCAGGTTCAGTGGAATTTCTAACCCCTGACAATGATGCCGATCACTGGGATCTGATCGAGGGGCAGGGGTCGTTGTTTCACGTCTCATATTCAGGTGTAACCATGGCCCTAATTCACGGCGGTCAACCCGATGCTTTGGTCTTGTGCCATGAACCAACACGGACACATATGCGCGGATTGCCTGGTTACCAGCAACCAAGTTTACAAGAATTACAAGACGTTGCTTTGGCGCTGGCACGGGTTGCGAACCCTGCATGTAAAGTGATCGGAATTTCCGTGAATACTCAGCATTTCTCGGAAACGGAAGCTAATGTATATTTGGCGAGTGTTGAGGCCGAAATGGGCTTGCCCACAGTTGACCCGTTCCGCCAAGGGGCAGGGCGTTTGGTTGATGCTTTGGCTGCGTGTTAAATAGCTTTTATGGATAATATTGAGATTTCAGTTCAGCGCGACGTTTTTAAACTGGCGCAAGTGTTTACCATTTCGCGCGGGTCACGCACGCAAGCGGATGTTCTGACCGTAACTTTGCGTCAAACTGGGCATATCGGGCGCGGCGAGTGCGTACCTTATGCGCGTTATGGCGAGACGATGGAAAGTGTTGAAGATCAGGTCAAATCACTGCCCGCCACGTTTGATCGCAATACTTTGTTAGGGCTATTGCCTGCGGGTGCCGCACGTAATGCAGTGGATTGTGCACTTTGGGATTTGGAAGCGAAACAGGCGGGCAAACCGGTTTGGGAGCTGGCAGGTTTACCTGCACCAGGGCCTGAAATCACAGCCTATACTTTGTCTTTGGATACGCCTGAAAAGATGCAAGCACAGGCGGCAGAGCATGCGTTCCGCCCATTGCTGAAAACCAAACTTGGCGGCGGCACTGAAGATATTGCGCGGATCAAGGGTGTGCGTGCAGGTGCGCCTGATGCAAAGATCATTGTTGACGCTAATGAGGGCTGGACGCCTGAATTATACGCGAAACTTGCCCCAGTTCTGGTTGAGCTGGGGGTGGCAATGGTCGAGCAACCTTTTCCTGCAGACGCAGATGAAGCCTTGTTGAAACTGGAACGTGTGTTGCCGGTTTGCGCTGATGAAAGCTGTCATGACAGTGCCAGTTTGGCGGGGCTGGAGGGCAAGTATGATATGGTCAATATCAAGCTGGATAAAACCGGTGGCCTGACCGAAGCATTGGCATTGAAAGATGCAGCAATCGCGCAAGGTTTTCAGGTGATGGTCGGCTGCATGGTTGGGTCGTCACTGGCAATGGCCCCTGCGATTTTAGTGGCACAAGGCGTGGAAGTTGTTGACCTTGACGGGCCATTGTTATTGGGTGAAGACCGAAAGAACCCGCTTCAATTCGATGCGCAAGGCGTGCATCCCGCGGACTGCAAACTTTGGGGATAATAAGATGAACAGAACTGTATTTGTAAACGGAGAATACCTACCTGAAGATCAGGCCACGGTTTCC
This sequence comes from uncultured Amylibacter sp., assembly GCA_964195605.1. Classification (GTDB taxonomy): domain Bacteria; phylum Pseudomonadota; class Alphaproteobacteria; order Rhodobacterales; family Rhodobacteraceae; genus Amylibacter. The sequence continues at coordinate 11,383 of CAXMSA010000057.1, read as the reverse complement.
ATTTTTGACCGTGGTTTCCTGATGGCTGATGCGGTGTATGAAGTGGTGTCGGTTTTGGACGGTAAGTTACTGGAATTTGCCGGCCACATTAAGCGTTTGGAACGTTCACTGAATGAGCTGGATATGGCCAAACCCAAGGATTTTGATAACCTGTTGGAAATTCACCGTGAACTGGTTGAGCGCAATAACGTGCAAGAGGGTGGCATTTATCTGCAAATTAGCCGTGGCGTTGCGGATCGTGATTTTGTTTACCCCAAGGGTGTTGAACCCACATTGGTAATGTTTTCCCAAGAACGCCCGATTATAAAAGCCCCGGCTGCGATGAACGGTATGAAAATCATTTCGGTTGAAGACCAACGCTGGGGCCGCCGCGATATTAAAACCGTGCAACTTTTGTATCCGTCCATGGCCAAGATGATGGCGAAAGCGGCGGGTGTTGATGATGCGTGGCTTGTTGAAGACGGCTTTGTCACCGAAGGCACGTCGAATAATGCTTACATTATCAAAGATGGTAAAATCATCACGCGTTCCCTGTCACATGATATTTTGCACGGCATTACGCGTGCCTCTATCTTGCGTTATGCGGCTGAGGCGCAAATGGTTGTGGAAGAACGCAATTTTACTATAGCCGAGGCCCAAGCTGCGGATGAAGCGTTTATCAGTTCCGCGTCGGCTTTTGTGACGCCGGTTATTGAAATTGACGGCACAAAATTGGGTGTAGGTACGCCCGGCCCCGTGGCCAAACGCTTGCGTGAGATTTATATTGAGGAAAGCCGCAAATCCGCGATTTAATAGGTAACGCTTGCATGATATTACGAATGCGACACTTGCTTGGCGCAAACAGGATTGTAAGCTTTTAAAAAATATCTGACCCTTCATTAAAAAGGAAGGGTATCTAATGCGTCCATTTGAAGGTTTGCGGGTTCTTGATCTGACACATATTTTTGCTGGGCCGTTTTGCACCTATCAGTTGGCTGTTTTGGGTGCTGAAGTTATCAAGATAGAACCTGTGAATGACCCGGATATTATGCGCAACGCTGGGGCTGACCGTAAGTTGAATGATGAAGGTTATGGGTTGGCTTTTCAGGCCCAGTCCGCTGGTAAAAAGGCCATTGCACTGAACCTAAAAGACCCTGATGGCCGTGCATTATTCTATGATCTTGTCAAAACCGCCGATGTTATTGTACAGAATTATACGACAAGTTGTCTTGCGGAACTTGGACTGGAATATGACCGGTTAAAAGCGCTTAACCCAAAGCTGATATATTGTTCGATCAGCGGCTTTGGGCGCACAGGCCCAAAAGCGAATGACCCGGCTTATGATGTGGTTATTCAGGCTTTTACCGGCGTCATGACATCAAACGGTGAAGCTGATGCACCACCCGTGCGCATCGGCCCGCCGGTGATTGATTATGGCACCGGGGCACAAGCGGCCATGGCTATCAGTGCAGCCCTTTTTGGGCGGGAACGTACAGGTGAAGGGCGCTATATTGATGTGGCCATGTCTGATGCGGCTTTGATGTTGATGACGATGAATGTTGTGACGGCTGCGGGTGTGGGGAAAGCACCTGCGACACATGGTAACCAAGACCCAAACAATGCCGGCTATAGCGCATATGAAACAGCAGATGGGATGATCATGATCGGGGCATACACGACCAAGCAATATGCCAGATTGATGCAGGTGTTTGGGTATAATGATATAGCTGTGGAAGTACTGGAGGGTCGCCAAGATGATTTAGCTGGCCGTCGTGACCATGACGCAGTGTTGATAACAAAAACGTTGCAGGAAAAACCTGCGGATGAATGGGAAAACCTGTTGAATGCACACCATGTGCCGGCCGCAAGGGTAAGGACGCTAGATGAGGCATTGGCACATCCGCAATTTACGTCACGCAGTGTTTTGCAATCAATTGAAGGTTTGACAGGTGCGCGCCCCGTAGCGGCGTTTAGCTATGACAAAGGCGGGCCTGCACCCAATGGTCCACCGCCGGATTTTGCGGCGGACACCCGCGATATTCTGCAAGATCTGGGTGTTGATGATAAGCAGCTGGCTGACTTGGATCGGCGCGGTGTTATTGCGCTTTAACCGTGGGTTTTGGCGTGTGAGATCACATAGGCCGCTTGCTGTTCTGCGGTGGCCTCGGTCTGGTGTTTATCACGCCATTCCAGATAAGGCATTCCATAAAATGCTTCGCGGGCTTGTTCTTTGTCCATCTCGATGCCGTTTTCATTCGCAGCTTCCTGATACCAGCGGCTTAGGCAATTGCGGCAAAACCCAGCCAAGTTCATCATGTCGATGTTTTGTGCATCCGTGCGTTCAGCTAAATGATCGCGTAGGCGGCGAAAGGCGGCGGCTTCAAGTTCTATTTCAGTTTGTTTGTCCATATCAGGCCTCGTTATCTTGGGCGGTCTTGATTGCACTGATGAAAATCGGTGCTAGCTTATCTGCCCATTTATGTTGGTTTTCTGTGGTTTCTATCAGATCGTTTCTTATCTCAATCAAAGCATGAATGCGACCATGCTGCAATGCATGGGTTTCCATCGTGTCGCCTTTTAAATGGCCGCTATAGGGTTGGTTGTCACCTATATTCAGTTCAGGCTTTGCGTGTAGTTCTGACAGTAGTGGTTTCGCTAAACGTTGATCATGCGAATATAAAACACCCACATGCCACGGCCGCCCGGCATAGCCGTTCAATTGCTTTGTGAATGTATGGATCGATAGAATGATCGGGTTTTCGCGCTGGGATAAGACGGTTTCCAAGGCTTTATGATAAGGGCGATAACATTTTTCCAACCGCTTATTTGTGTCCGCTTCAGAAATGTTGCGATTGGCAGGAATGATAGAGCCGTCATAAAGCTGCATCACAAGTGTAGGGTCGTCCTCGCCCCGGTTGGGGTCAATGACAAGGCGTGAAAAATTGGAATAGATAAGTGGTGCATTTAGATGCTCGGCAAGGCGTTTGGAAACCCCCAATGCGCCAACGTCATAAGCGATGTGGCGTGAAATATCTGCCGCACTAATGCCAAGATCGCCATGGTTTACAAAATCGGGAACCGTGTTGGCCGCGTGGTCACAAATCACCACCACTTGTGCAGGTCTGTCTTGGCCTTCAATTTGATACGGCGCGTAGTTGGGCATTAAGGAACAATCCTGTCTGTCTTATGAATATAACAAATATCGGTTATAGCCCTTTGTGATCGCTGGCAATATCTGTCTGTAATGTATAAGACAGATATAAATATACGGAGAGAAGATTTGCGACGCGAAAGAAGTTTAAAAATTGTGGCCACACTTGGCCCTGCATCAAGCACATACGATACCATACAGGCATTGTTTGAGGCAGGTGCCGATGTGTTTCGTTTGAACATGAGCCACGGCAGCCATGATGACATTCGTATCAAACATCAGATTATCCGTGACATTGAACGTGATCTGGGTCGTCCGATCGGAATTCTGGCGGATCTACAAGGGCCAAAACTGCGTTGTGGTGTATTTGCCAATGAAACCGAGGAATTGGTCGAGGGTCAAAAATTCCGCTTTGATCTGGATGAAACGCCAGGGGATGCAAGCCGCACGAACCTGCCGCATAAAGAAATTTTTGCAGCCCTTGAGCCAGACACAACTCTGTTGGTAAACGACGGTAAGATCCGCCTGAAAGTAGATGAATGTGGTCCTGATTTTGCCAATTGCACAGTTCAGGTGGGCGGCGAAATATCCAACCGCAAAGGCGTGAATGTGCCGGATGTGGTTCTGCCTGTGGCGGCCCTATCTGAAAAGGATAAAGCCGATCTGGAATTTGCCTGTGGGCTAGGTGTGGATTGGCTGGCGCTTTCCTTTGTGCAGCGCCCCGAAGATGTGACTGAAGCGCGGGCTTTGGCCGATGGCCGGGCGGCAATCATCTCGAAGATTGAGAAACCCACGGCAGTTGAAAACTTTGCCAGCATTCTTGAAGTGTCCGACGGTATCATGGTTGCGCGCGGTGATCTGGGTGTTGAATTGCCAGTTTATGCAGTGCCCCCGATCCAGAAACGCCTGATCCGCGCGTGTCGCGTGGTTGGCAAACCAGTGATTGTTGCGACCCAAATGATGGAAAGCATGATCGAAAGCCCTGTGCCTACGCGCGCAGAGGTGTCCGATGTTGCCACTGCGATCTATGAGGGTGCTGATGCGGTTATGCTATCTGCGGAATCTGCAATGGGTAACTATGCGGTTGAAGCGGTTAGCACGATGAATAATGTTGCAGTGGAAGTGGAAAGTGATCCGAATTACCTGAAAGTTATTGCCGCGTCTCGTGTCCGTTCAAGCACGACCATTCCTGAAGCGATTACGCTTGCCGCACGCGAAATTGCAGAAACCACAGACATCAAAGCGATTTGTTGTTTTACCGAGTCTGGTTCCACCGCTGTGTTGGTGTCGCGTGAAAAAGCCATGGTGCCAATTATTGCATTAACGCCCAATGTGGGAACGGCACGGCGTTTGGCACTTGTCTGGGGATTGCATACAGTTGTGACCAGCGAGGTTGCGCGCTTTAAACTTGCAGTTGTCAGTGCGGCACGCGCCGCGCGCAGGTATGAATTTGCTGCCGAAGATGATAAAATCGTGGTGATTGCAGGGGTTCCGTTTAACACTGCGGGGTCTACAAATATCTTGCGCGTGGCACCGGTCGATGAAAAGTTAATTTTTGCCAGCGAAGCAGAATAAAGGTGTAAGGTCACAGAATTGCAACCGCATGACATATATTTTGCCCTTGGTGTGTTTCTGCCTCTTATCGGGTTTATAGGTTATTTAACCGCACGCGTGGACGAAACGGCTGTGTGGTTTCCATCACTGTTATTTGTCTTGGGCATTGCGGCATTCGCCTATGCGTGGTTCGAAACTGACGGAAAGTTAACTGTCACAGGTTTTGGCGATAGTGTTGTGCGTATCATCGGGGCGATCATCTAAATCAATAGAATCCCTTGCATTCATAAGATAAGCGGCTTATAGCACGCGGATTGTTGACGTGACCGGCTTGTAGGGTATGCCGAGTCGCGTGATTAACCAACTTGAAATAGGAGATGGAAATGCCCAAGATGAAGACCAAATCTGGTGCTAAAAAGCGCTTTAAAGTGACTGCCTCTGGCAAGATCAAAGCAGCCCAGGCAGGTAAGCGCCACGGCATGATTAAACGTTCACGTAAATTCATCCGCAACGCGCGCGGCACAACTGTATTGTGCGCAGCCGATGAAAAAATCGTGAAAAAATATATGCCATACGCGCGCTAGGAGATCTGAAAAATGTCAAGAGTTACATCTGGTAAAGTCACCCACGCACGTCACAAGAAGGTCATTAAAGCAGCCAAAGGCTACTACGGTGCCCGTTCTAATCTGTTCCGCACAGCAACCCAAGCGGTTGATAAAGCGAACCAATACGCGACGCGCGACCGTAAAAACCGCAAACGCAACTTCCGCGCATTGTGGATTCAACGCATCAATGCCGCAGTGCGCGCACATGACGAAGCCCTGACGTACAGCAAGTTCATCAACTTGTTGATGAAAGCGGGTATCGAAGTTGACCGTAAGGTTCTGGCCGATCTGGCCGTACATGAACCAGAAGCATTTGGTGCGATTGTGGATCAAGCAAAAGCGGCAGCCTAAGCTTTTAGGTTAATAGAGTTTTAAAAAGCCCTGCCGCAAAGGTGGGGCTTTTTTTGTTGAGCATTCGGGGGGGGCTTGGTATCCATGCCCCAAGCAAATAAAGGACGAGATCCGATGGACGGTTTGGACGGATTAAAAACGAAATACTTGACCAGCATCATGGCCGCAGGTGATGAGGCAACGCTTGAGGGGTTGCGTGTCACTGCTGTCGGCAAAAAGGGTGAGGTTTCGTTGAAAATGCGCGAATTGGGTAAAATGACGCCCGAAGAACGCCAAGTTGCCGGCCCTGCGTTGAATGCGCTGAAGAACGAAGTGAACTCTGCCATTGCCGCCAAGAAATCCGCGCTTGCGGATACAGCCCTTGATGCGCGCTTACAAGCGGAATGGATTGACGTGTCACTGGCAGGTCGTCCACGCCGCGCGGGCAGCATTCACCCGATCAGTCAGGTGACGGAAGAGGTTGTTTCAATCTTTGCCTCCTTAGGGTTCTCGGTGGCTGAAGGCCCGCAGATCGAAACCGATTATTACAATTTCGACGCGCTGAATATTGCCCCCGAACACCCTGCGCGCCAAGAACATGATACGTTCTATATGCACCGCGAAGCTGATGACGCGCGTCCGCCGCATGTGCTGCGTACCCACACATCGCCAGTGCAAATCCACCATATGGAAAAATACGGCGCACCTAGTCGTATCATCTGCCCCGGCCGGGTTTATCGCGCTGATTACGACCAGACCCACACCCCGATGTTCCATCAGTATGAGGGGCTTTGTATCGACAAAGACATTTCAATGGCGAATCTGAAATGGACGCTGGAAGAGTTTTGCCGCGCGTTTTTCGAAGTCGACGATGTGGAACTGCGCTTTCGCGCCTCACACTTCCCGTTCACCGAACCATCTGCCGAAGTCGACATTCGCTGTTCTTGGGACAAAGGCCAGTTGAAACTGGGCCAAGGCGATGACTGGATGGAAATTCTGGGCAGCGGCATGGTACACCCCAAAGTGTTGCAAGCCGCTGGCGTTGACCCAACCGAATGGCAAGGCTTTGCATTCGGCATGGGCATCGACCGCCTCGCGATGCTGAAATACGGGATACCTGATTTACGGGCGTTCTTTGATTCAGACCTGCGCTGGCTGCGGCATTACGGCTTTGCTTCTCTTGACCAACCAAATTTACACGCGGGGATTTCGCGGTGAAGTCGATAAATCTTTCAGATAAACTATCAACATTTTCAGATCACTGGTCACCTAAAATTGTTTCAGGATACAATGATAATGATATTATGGTTGTCAAAGTTCAGGGCGAGTTTAACTGGCATTCCCACGCAGATACAGATGATTTCTTTCTTGTTCTTAAGGGACAGATTGTAATCGAAATGCGCGAGGGTGATGTGACATTAAATGCGGGGGAAATGTATGTTGTCCCTGCTGGAGTTGAACATCGTCCTGTTGCAAAGGAAGAGGCCCATTTACTTTTGATTGAACCAAGAAATACGCCAAACACGGGTGACCCGTTAACGGCAGCTACTAAGGTGGATATTTAAAATGAAATTCACACTCTCTTGGTTGAAAAATCACCTAGACACCGATGCCTCGATTGATGACATCACCTATGCCCTGACTGACCTCGGCCTTGAGGTAGAAGAGGTGGTGAACCCGATGGACACACTTGCAGCCTTTACCATCGGTTATGTCAAACACGCCGAAAAGCACCCTGACGCGGATAAGCTGCGGGTTTGTGTTGTCGACACCGACGAGGGCGAGTTGCAGATTATTTGTGGCGCACCGAATGCACGCGAAGGCATCCATGTGGTTGTGGCCAAACCAGGCGTTTATGTGCCGGGCTTGGACATCACTATCGGGGTTGGTAAAATCCGTGGGATCGAGTCCCACGGCATGATGGCCTCTGAAAAAGAGATGCAGCTTAGCGACGAACACGACGGGATTATCGAGCTTGCGGGGGAACCTGCCGTGGGTTCCAAATTCGTCGATTATCTGGCAAAATATTCCCCTGATAAAATTGATCCGATGATCGACATCGCGATCACACCGAACCGCCCTGATGCGCTGGGTATTCGCGGCATTGCACGCGACTTGGCGGCACGCGGTTTGGGTGTGTTGAAGCCTGAACCAACCGCTAATATCAAGGGTGGGTTCAAATCTGACATTAACGTCACCATTGATGCGGATGTCATGGAAAAGGGTTGCCCATTGTTCACAGGGCGTCTGATCAAGGGTGTTAAAAACGGGCCTAGCCCTGCTTGGTTACAAGCACGCTTGAAAGCCATCGGCCTACGCCCGATCTCGACGCTGGTCGATATTACCAACCTCTTTACCTTTGAGTATAACCGCCCACTGCATGTGTTTGATGCGGACATCGTCAAGGGCGATCTGCGTGTGCATTTTGCCAAAGGTGGCGAAAAACTAATGGCTTTGGACGATGTGGAATACACGTTTGATGCGGGTATGATGGTGATTTCTGACGATAATGGCGTGGAAAGTGTTGCCGGTATTATGGGCGGTCTGCCATCTGGTTGTACGAATGAGACCAGCAATGTGTTTCTTGAAAGTGCGTATTGGGATCCAATCACTATCGCGATAACTGGTCGTAAGTTGAAGATAAATTCCGACGCGCGTTACCGTTTTGAGCGTGGCATTGACCCTGCTTTTACATCTAAAGGGCTGGATTTGGCCGCGGCACTGATCATGGAACTTTGCGGCGGTGAAGCCTCTGACATGGTTGTGGCAGGCGCCGTACCTGACACCACGCGCAGCTATCATCTGGATGCGGACCGGGTAAAATCGCTGGTTGGCATGGATATTCCTGCCGCGACCCAACGCGAAACTTTAAGCGCACTTGGCTTTGAGCTGAAGGGCGATGATGCCTTTGTGCCAAGCTGGCGCCCTGATGTTTTGGGGCAGGCTGATTTGGTGGAAGAGATCGCACGTGTGGCCTCATTAACCAAGCTAAAGGGTGTGCCTTTGCCACCTTTGGCTGTGGGTGTACCAAAACCGATTTTAACGCCGATACAACGGCGCGAAACCATGGCGCGGCGCACTATTGCGGCCTTGGGTTATAATGAATGTGTGACTTATTCGTTCATTGATAAACCTTCGGCAGAATTATTTGGCGGTGGTGCGGATGCGGTCAAAGTTGGCAATCCGATCTCAAATGACATGAGCCATATGCGCCCGTCTTTGTTGCCGGGCCTGTTGCAAGCCGCCAACCGTAATCAGGCGCGCGGGATCATGGACATGGCCCTGTTTGAGGTTGGCCCTGTGTTTCATGGCGGTGAGCCTGAAGATCAAGAGTTGCTGGCAACAGGGCTGTTGATTGGTCACACAGGTGCGCGTGATCCGTTTGGTGCGCGCCGTGCGGTTGATACTTATGACGCGAAAGCGGATGCGCAAGCTGTTTTGGCGGCCATTGATGCGCCTGAAAAAATGATGGTTCTGCGCGGCGCGCGGGAATGGTGGCATCCGGGGCGTTCAGGTAAACTGTCACTGGGGCCGAAAAATGTGCTTTGCGCATTTGGTGAAGTGCATCCGAAAATACTGGACGCGATGGGCGTGAAAGGTCCTGCCGTGGCCTTTGCTATACATGTGGCACGGGTACCGTTTCCTAAAACCAAATCCACCACACGCCCAGCGTTGACGATCTCTGATTTGCAAGCTGTGGAACGCGATTTTGCGTTTGTTGTTGATGCAAATGTTGAAGCCTTGACCCTGATCAATGCTGCCAAAGGTGCGGATAAAGCCTTGATCACAGACGCGTCTGTGTTTGATGTATTTGGCGGTGAAAAGGCCGAGGCGCAAATGGGTGCAGGCAAGAAATCTATTGCCATTTCCGTTCGCTTGCAGCCGACAGATGCAACCCTGACCGACAAGGACATTGAAGCGGTCAGTGTCAAGATCATCGATAAGGTCAGCAAAGCCACAGGTGGCGTTTTGCGCGGTTAATGACGCTAGGTTTAGCTTCGTAATATAATGCGCTTGATTTAAGGTTTCCTCAATATGGGAGAGTTTAATGGGCTTTGATTATGTAATTGTTGGCGGTGGCTCGGCGGGATGTGTTCTGGCAAACAGACTAAGCGCTGACCCCAACACATCGGTTTGCCTGCTTGAAGCCGGCCGCGGCGGGAAGGATTTCGTGATCCGCGCACCTGCGCTGGGTGCCGTTATGATTTCAGGTCGCCCAAAAATCAACAACTGGGCATTTTCAACTGAACCGCAGGCTGCATTGAACAATCGGCGGGGCTATCAGCCGCGCAGCAAAGCCTTGGGCGGCTCCAGTGCGATCAATGCGATGCTCTATACCCGCGGTCACCGCAAAGATTACGATGAATGGGCAGAGTTGGGGTGTGAAGGTTGGGGCTGAGCCGGTGTGCTTCCATATTTTTTGAAGTCAGAAGGCAATCAACAGGGCGCGGATGCGTTGCACAATGGAATAGGCCCATTGCAAGTTGCCGACCATTCAGAGCCACGCGCCATTACGCAAGCGTTTGTTGATGCGGCTGAAAGTCTGCAAATTCGACATAATTCCGATTTTAACGGCCCCAAACAAGAAGGCGTTGGGTTTTATCAGGTCACGCAGCATTATCATGGAAAGCAAAAAGGTGAGCGTTGCTCGGCAGCTTCGGCATATCTTTTCCCAATTCGTGCAGGCCGACCTAATTTGACTGTACTGACGAAAACCCAAGTCAATAAAGTACTGCTGGAAGATAGTCGCGCAATTGGTGTGGATTGCCAACGGAATGGTCAGTCACATCAGGCAATGGCGAAAAAAGAGGTGATCTTAAGTGCAGGGGCATTTGGGTCGCCGCAATTGCTGTTGTTATCGGGTATTGGCCCTGTGGATGAATTAAACGCACATGGTATCAACGTGGCACATGAACTGCCCGGCGTTGGCCAAAACCTGCAAGATCATTTGGGTCATATCATCAGCTACCGTTCAAAACGCGCTGATGTTATCGGGCTGAATCCGGCGGGGTTGCTGCGCCTGACACGTGCAATGCTGCAATGGCGGCGTGACGGAACGGGGATGTTTGCTACGCCCTATGCAGAAGGTGGGGGTTTATCCGCTCAGACCCGTCTTTGAACCGCCCTGATTTGCAACTTCATTTTGTCGCGGCCATTGTCGATAACCATTTACGCAAGATACATCTAAGCAACGGATATAGCTGCCATGTTTGCGTATTACGCCCCAAAAGTCGTGGTGCGGTAGGGTTGCTTGATACGCGCCCGACATCGGCACCACGTATTGATCCGCAATACCTAAGTGATCCTGATGACCTGAAACTACTGATGAAAGGGGTGCGCCTGGTTGAACAGATCATGCTTGCAGATGCATTTACCCCATGGCGTGGCAAACGCCTGTATGATTATGGTGGTAGTGATGCAGGATTAGAGGCTGATATTCGCGCGCGGGCCGACACCATCTATCACCCGGTTGGCACTTGTGCGATGGGCAACGATGATATGGCGGTTGTTGACACGCAATGCCGCGTGAGCGGGGTTAAAGGCCTGCGGGTGGTGGATGCCTCTATCATGCCGCGCCTGATCGGCGGTAACACCAATGCGCCGACGATGATGATTGCAGAAAAAGTTGCGGATATGATTGTGAAGGGTGTATAGCCTCGGCAACGTATAGACATAGATAAGGGCAACCCCATGACACTTCATATTTATCTTTCCGGTGAAATTCACACCGATTGGCGCGAACAAATCATTGAAGGGGCCAAGG
>CAXMSA010000056.1:0-16379 GCA_964195605.1 uncultured Amylibacter sp. | reverse complement strand
TGACGGTACGCCATGCGCAAGCATTGCGGGATTGCTGGATGGAATGACTGTTCTGGCTTGTTCAGAGGACCCTGTTGCGGCGGCGAAAGTCACGCAAGCTTTTGCCAAGGACAATGACAAACTTGTCATCCTTGGGGGTGCTATGGGCGAAATAGAACTTGATGTTGCCGGTGTTAAAGCAATTGCCGCTATGCCGTCACGTGAGGAGCTTATTGCTTCTATCGTTGGCTGTATCGCTGCACCTGCTGCGAACATCGCTGGATCAATTGGCGCGCCTGCATCGAACATCGCTTCCATATTGGAAACGATCGAAGAGAAGGCTGCTTAAAGCAAACTGCAATTGTCGGGTGTGGGTATGAAGTATAAAAACCACACTGGAAACAGAACGTAAAATGAACTGGAACATATCAAATGGCTGATATTAAAAAACTTGCTGAAGAAATCGTAGGCCTTACGCTTTTGGAAGCACAAGAACTGAAAACTTTTCTTAAAGACGAGTATGGCATCGAGCCTGCTGCTGGTGGCGCTGTCATGATGGCTGGCCCTGCTGACGGTGGCGAAGCTGCTGAAGAAAAAGACGAGTTTGACGTTATTCTGAAATCTGCTGGTGACAAGAAAATCGGCGTGATCAAAGAAGTTCGCACAATCACAGGTCTTGGCCTGAAAGAAGCGAAAGACTTGGTTGATGCAGGCGGCAAAGCTATCAAAGAAGGCGTCAGCAAAGCTGAAGCAGAAGAGATTAAAGCTAAACTTGAAGCCGCTGGTGCTGAAGTAGAACTTAAGTAATCTTCGGGGTTTAAACCCCAACAAGATTTGGCTGGCCTTGCAAAATGCGGGGCCAGCCGAACCTGTCTTTCCAAGGGCCTTATAATAAGGTTTTTTGAAAGACACGGTTCAGGTTCGGGAGCTAAAGTCGGGAACTTTGGCAAGAATAGAACCTAAAGCGTGTTTCGTTGGCTTTAAACGTCGGTGCCCGACGACAGTTTAAGGTGAACATTATTAAGAAGGTGAAGAAGAGCATGCCTCAGACGCATTCCGGTACTAAACGTATTCGTAAATATTATGGCAAAATCCGCGAAGTTTTGGATATGCCAAATCTGATTGAAGTTCAAAAACGGTCATATGACCTGTTTTTGCGTTCTGGTGATCAGGACACACACATGGACGGTGAAGGCATCAATGGTGTTTTCCAATCGGTTTTCCCGATCAAGGATTTCAATGAAACCGCGGTTCTTGAATATGTGAAATATGAACTTGAAAAACCAAAATACGATGTAGAGGAATGTCAGCAACGCGACATGACCTATAGCGCGCCGCTAAAAGTGACGCTGCGCCTGATCGTGTTTGATGTGGACGAAGATACCGGCGCGCGTTCCGTAAAAGACATCAAAGAACAAGACGTGTTCATGGGCGATATGCCCTTGATGACACCAAACGGTACTTTCGTTGTAAACGGCACCGAACGTGTGATCGTATCCCAAATGCACCGCTCACCTGGTGTGTTCTTTGATCACGACCGTGGCAAAACCCATTCCTCTGGTAAATTATTGTTCGCCAGCCGCATTATTCCCTACCGCGGCTCTTGGTTGGACTTTGAATTTGATGCCAAAGACATTGTTTTCGCGCGCATTGACCGCCGTCGTAAACTGCCTGTTACAACATTACTTTACTCACTGGGTCTGACACAGGAAGAAGTTCTGGCGGCTTACTATGAGACTGTGAATTACAAGTTCGACAAGAAGAAAAAGTCATGGGTGACAAAATTCTTCCCGGACCGTGTACGTGGCACAAAACCAACTTTGGATATCATTGACGCCAAAACTGGTGATGTGATCGCGGAAGCTGGCAAAAAAGTAACGCCGCGCGCAGTGAAAAAGCTGATCGAAGATGGCAAAGTTAAAAACGTGCTGATGCCGTTTGAAGCTTTGACCGGGCGCTTCGCAGCTGTGGATATCATCAACGAAGAAACTGGTGAGATCTGGGTTGAAGCTGGCGATGAGCTGACTGTTGAATACGACAAAGAAGAAAATATCGTAGGCGGTACAATCCAGACATTGCTGGAAAATGGTGCGACCGATATTCCGACACTTGATATTGATAACATTAACATCGGCCCATACATCCGTAACACTTTGGCGGCAGATAAAAACCTTAGCCGTGACACGGCTTTGATGGATATCTACCGTGTGATGCGCCCGGGCGAGCCGCCCACCGTTGATGCCGCCTCTGCCTTGTTTGATACAATGTTCTTTGAGTCTGATCGTTATGACCTGTCTGCTGTTGGCCGTGTGAAAATGAACATGCGCCTGCAATTGGATGCGGAAGATACCCAGCGTACTTTGCGTAAAGAAGACATCATTGCCGTTATCAAAGCTCTGGTAGAGCTGCGCGATGGTCGTGGCACTGTTGACGATATTGACCACCTTGGAAACCGCCGTGTGCGCTCTGTAGGTGAATTGATGGAAAACCAATACCGTGTTGGCCTGTTGCGTATGGATCGCGCGATCAAGGAACGCATGTCATCGGTTGAAATTGATGCGATCATGCCGCAAGACCTGATCAATGCGAAACCAGCGGCGGCTGCGGTGCGTGAATTCTTTGGCTCAAGCCAATTGTCACAATTCATGGACCAAACCAACCCATTGTCAGAAGTCACACACAAACGCCGCTTGTCAGCGCTTGGCCCAGGCGGTTTGACCCGCGAACGTGCAGGTTTTGAAGTGCGCGATGTGCATCCAACCCACTACGGTCGTATGTGCCCTATTGAAACGCCCGAGGGGCCAAACATTGGTTTGATCAACTCATTGGCGTCTTTTGCACGTGTGAACAAATACGGCTTTATCGAAACACCGTACCGTAAAGTTATCGACGGCTACGTGACAGATGACGTGCAATACATGTCAGCTACTGAAGAAATGCGTCACACTGTGGCGCAGGCAAACGCGCAGTTGGATGAAAACGGTAAGTTCCAGAATGAACTGGCATCAACCCGTAAGGGCGGCGACTTTATGCTGAACCCACCGGAAAACATCGATTACATCGACGTTTCCCCAAAACAGCTTGTGTCTGTTGCGGCGTCCCTTATTCCGTTCCTGGAAAACGATGACGCCAACCGCGCATTGATGGGCTCAAACATGCAACGCCAAGCCGTGCCTTTGCTGAAAGCCGAAGCCCCATTAGTGGGTACCGGCATTGAAAGCGTTGTGGCACGTGACAGTGGTGCGGCGATTGCAGCCAAACGTGGTGGTATCATCGACCAAGTTGATGCGATGCGTATCGTTGTGCGCGTTACTGACGCAATGGAAGCGGGTGATCCGGGCGTAGACATTTACCGTCTGCGCAAATTCCAACGGTCTAACCAGAACACCTGTATCAACCAACGTCCGTTGGTAAAAGTGGGTGACCGCGTGGTCGCCGGTGAAGTTGTGGCCGATGGCCCGTCAACTGATATCGGTGAATTGGCACTGGGTAAAAACATCCTCGTCGCATTTATGCCGTGGATGGGTTACAACTACGAAGATAGTATCTTGATCTCTGAACGCATAGTGAAAGACGACGTCTTTACATCCGTGCACATCGAAGAGTTCGAAGTGGCAGCCCGCGACACCAAGCTTGGCCCAGAGGAAATCACCCGTGATATTCCAAACGTAGGCGAAGAAGCCTTACGGAACTTGGATGAGGCCGGTATCGTGTACATTGGTGCCGAAGTTGGCCCTGCGGATATTCTGGTTGGTAAAATCACACCAAAAGGCGAAAGCCCGATGACACCGGAAGAAAAACTTCTGCGTGCGATCTTTGGTGAGAAAGCATCCGATGTGCGTGACACCTCGCTGAAATTACCGCCCGGTGACTACGGTACAGTTGTTGAAGTGCGTGTGTTTAACCGCCACGGCATTGAAAAAGACGAACGTGCTTTGCAAATCGAACGCGAAGAAGTTGAACGTCTGGCCCGTGATCGCGACGATGAAACCGGTATCTTGGACCGCAACATCTATGCCCGCCTGAAAACCATGATCCTTGGCAAAACTGCCGTTAAAGGACCTAAAGGTGTGAAATCCGGCTCTACCATCACGGAAGAGCTACTGGATACACTCAGCAAGGGTCAATGGTGGCAACTGGCACTGAGCGACGACAAAGAAGCCTCTGAAATGGAAGCCTTGAACGCGCAATATGAAGTGCAGTTGAAAACACTGACAGCACGTTTTGAAGACAAGGTTGAAAAAGTCCGCCGTGGTGATGATTTGCCCCCTGGTGTGATGAAAATGGTCAAAGTCTTTATCGCGGTGAAGCGCAAGCTGCAACCGGGTGATAAAATGGCTGGTCGCCACGGCAACAAAGGTGTGATTTCACGCGTTGTGCCACAAGAAGACATGCCGTTCCTTGCAGATGGTACGCCGGTTGACTTCTGTCTGAACCCGCTGGGTGTGCCGTCACGTATGAACGTTGGCCAAATTCTGGAAACCCACATGGGTTGGGCTGCACGCGGCTTGGGCGTTACGATCAACGAAGCCTTGCAGGATTACCGTCGCACAGGCGATATGTCCCCGCTTCAAGATGCAATGCGCGTAGCTTACGGTGATGTGGTATATGACAAAGCCTTGCAGCCAATGAACGAAGATCAGTTCTTGGAAGCAGCTGGTAACGTCACTAACGGTGTGCCAATAGCGACACCTGTTTTTGATGGTGCAAAAGAGGATGATGTCAATGATGCGTTGAAACGCGCAGGCTTTGAAACATCCGGCCAGTCAATTGTGTTTGATGGCCGCACAGGTGAGCAATTTGCCCGCCCGATTACCGTTGGCGTTAAATACCTGCTGAAACTGCATCACTTGGTGGACGATAAAATCCACGCCCGTTCAACTGGGCCGTACAGCTTGGTCACACAACAACCATTGGGTGGTAAAGCCCAGTTTGGTGGTCAGCGCTTCGGTGAGATGGAAGTTTGGGCACTTGAAGCATATGGTGCGGCTTACACGCTGCAAGAAATGCTGACAGTGAAATCAGATGACGTCGCAGGGCGTACCAAAGTCTACGAAAGTATCGTCAAAGGCGAAGATAATTTCGAGGCAGGTGTGCCGGAATCGTTTAACGTACTTGTCAAAGAAATCCGCTCTCTCGGCTTAAACGTCGAATTGCTGGACGCGGAAACAGAGTAGGCGTTTACGCCTGCTCCTTTAGGAAATCGAGATTAGGATCTAAAAAATGAACCAAGAAATCACGAACAACCCGTTTAACCCGGTCCAGCCACCGAAAACCTTTGACGAGATCAAAATCTCTCTGGCGTCACCAGAGCGTATTCTGTCATGGTCTTTTGGTGAGATCAAAAAACCGGAAACCATCAACTACCGCACGTTCAAACCAGAACGCGACGGTCTTTTCTGTGCGCGTATCTTTGGCCCTGTAAAAGACTACGAATGTCTTTGCGGCAAATATAAACGCATGAAATACCGCGGCGTTGTCTGCGAAAAATGTGGTGTTGAAGTTACGCTTCAAAAAGTGCGTCGTGAACGTATGGGCCACATTGATTTGGCAGCACCTTGTGCGCACATCTGGTTCCTGAAGTCATTGCCTTCACGCATCGGTCTGATGCTGGACATGACTTTGCGTGAACTGGAACGCATTTTGTACTTTGAACAATATGTCATCATCGAGCCGGGTCTGACCGATCTGAACTACGGTCAGATGTTGAACGAAGAAGAGTATATGGATGCCCAAGACGTCTACGGCGACGATGCGTTCAATGCAGGCATTGGTGCGGAAGCAATCCGCGAAATGTTGGCCAACATTGATCTGGAAGCCGAAGCTGAACAGCTGCGCGAAGATCTGGCCGTTGCCACAGGTGAGCTGAAACCGAAAAAGATCATCAAACGTCTAAAAGTTGTTGAAAACTTCATCGACAGTGGCAACCGCCCTGAATGGATGGTGATGACTGTTTTGCCTGTGATCCCACCAGAATTGCGCCCATTGGTGCCTTTGGATGGCGGCCGTTTTGCGACCTCTGATCTGAACGATCTTTATCGCCGCGTGATCAACCGGAATAACCGTTTGAAACGCCTGATCGAACTGCGCGCACCTGACATTATCGTGCGTAACGAAAAACGTATGTTGCAAGAGTCTGTGGATGCGTTGTTTGACAACGGCCGCCGTGGTCGTGTGATTACCGGTGCTAACAAACGTGCGCTGAAATCATTGTCAGACATGCTTAAAGGTAAACAAGGTCGTTTCCGTCAAAACCTTTTGGGTAAACGCGTAGACTTCTCTGGCCGTTCTGTGATTGTGACCGGCCCTGAATTGAAACTGCATCAATGTGGTCTTCCTAAGAAGATGGCTTTGGAGCTGTTCAAACCGTTCATCTATTCGCGTCTTGAAGCCAAAGGCATGTCTTCTACTGTGAAACAAGCCAAGAAGATCGTTGAAAAAGAACGCCCAGAGGTTTGGGATATTCTGGACGAAGTGATCCGTGAACACCCTGTCATGCTGAACCGTGCGCCAACATTGCACCGTTTGGGCATTCAGGCGTTTGAACCTGTACTGATCGAAGGTAAAGCCATTCAGCTGCACCCGCTGGTTTGTTCTGCGTTTAACGCCGACTTTGACGGTGACCAAATGGCGGTTCACGTACCACTGTCACTTGAAGCACAACTTGAGTGCCGCGTTTTGATGATGTCGACAAACAACGTGTTGTCCCCATCAAACGGGAAACCGATCATTGTGCCGTCTCAGGATATGATCCTAGGCTTGTACTACATCACAATGGAACGCGAAGGCCTGAAAGGCCAAGGCATGACATTCGCCAACCCGCAAGAAGTTGAACATGCGTTGGACAATGGTTTGGTGCATCTGCACTCGAAAATCATCTGCCGCATTCAGCAAGTGGATGATGAGGGCAACCTGATCTGGCAGCGGTTCGAGACAACACCGGGCCGTGTGCGTCTGGGTACATTGTTGCCGTTGAACGTAAAAGCACCCTATGATCTGACCAACCGTTTGTTGCGTAAATCTGAAGTGGCGGAAGTGATCGACACGGTTTACCGTTATTGCGGCCAAAAAGAGAGTGTTATCTTCTGTGACCAGATCATGACACTTGGTTTCCGCGAAGCGTTCAAGGCAGGTATTTCGTTTGGTAAAGACGATATGATCATCCCTGAAAACAAATGGACAATCGTAGAAGACACCCGCAGTCAGGTAAAAGAGTTTGAACAACAGTATTTGGACGGCCTGATCACTCAGGGTGAGAAATACAACAAAGTTGTTGATATCTGGTCTAAATGTTCTGACAAAGTTGCCGATGAAATGATGACTGAAATGTCTTCTGTCAAAGTTGGCGATGCTGGTGATGAACTGGAACCAAACAGCGTTTACATGATGGCCCACTCTGGTGCGCGTGGTTCACCCGCGCAGATGAAACAGCTGGGCGGTATGCGTGGCTTGATGGCTAAACCTTCTGGTGAGATTATCGAAACACCGATTATCTCGAACTTTAAAGAAGGTCTGACCGTGTTAGAGTACTTCAACTCGACCCACGGGGCCCGTAAAGGTTTGGCCGATACCGCACTTAAAACTGCGAACTCGGGTTATCTGACCCGTCGTTTGGTTGACGTGGCACAAGATTGTATCGTGCGCCAACAAGACTGTGGTACCGAACGCTCTATTACAGGGCAGGCGGCCGTGAATGACGGCGAGATTATCTCAAGTCTGTCAGAACGTCTGTTGGGTCGCGTGCTTGCAGAGGATGTGATTAAACCTGGTACGCAAGAGGTTATTTACGCAGAAGGTGAATTGGTTGACGAACGCATGGCTGACGTGATTGAAGCGGCAAGCGTTGTGTCTGTGCAAATCCGGTCACCACTGACCTGTGAAGCTGAAGACGGCATTTGTGCTAAGTGTTATGGCCGCGACTTGGCCCGTGGCACGATGGTAAACCTTGGTGAAGCGGTGGGTATTATCGCGGCACAATCCATTGGTGAGCCGGGTACACAGCTGACTATGCGGACATTCCACATTGGTGGTATTGCTCAGGGTGGCCAACAGTCATTCCAAGATGCCAGCCATGGCGGTGTTATTGAGCTGCGCAATCCAAATCTGCTGACCAACCGTAACAAAGAAATCATTGTTATGGGTCGGAATACAGAACTGGCGGTGATGGATGAAAACGGTGTGGAACGTGCCAAGTACAAACTGATGTACGGTTCCCGCGTGCTGGTCAAAGACGGTGCAAAGATTGCCCGTGGCGACAAGCTGTTTGAATGGGATCCGTACACGCTACCAATTCTGGCCGATAAAGCCGGTGTTGCGAAGTTTGTTGATCTGACCTCAGGTATTTCGATCCGTGATGTAACCGATGATGCAACTGGTATCAGCCAGAAAATTGTAACCGATTGGCGCTCTACGCCAAAAGGCAGTGATTTGAAACCAGAGGTCATCGTGATGGACCCTAAAACTGGCGAACCTGTTCGTCTGGATAACGGGCACCCTGAAACGCATGCGATGTCTGTAGATGCCATTTTGTCTGTCGAAGATGGGCAAGAGGTTCTGCCTGGTGACGTACTTGCGCGTATCCCGCGTGAAGGTGCGAAAACCAAAGACATCACCGGTGGTCTGCCGCGTGTGGCTGAATTGTTTGAAGCCCGCCGTCCGAAAGATCACGCGATCATTGCTGAAATTGATGGTTACGTGCGCTTTGGCAAGGACTACAAAAACAAGCGTCGCATCGCGATTGAGAGTACTGAGGATGCGGAAGTGAAGGTTGAATACATGGTGCCTAAAGGTAAGCACATTCCGGTTCAGGAAGGTGACTTTATCCAAAAGGGTGAATACATCATGGATGGCAACCCGGCCCCACACGATATTCTGCACATCATGGGTATTGAAGCTTTGGCTGATTACATGATCGACGAAGTGCAAGCGGTTTACCGTCTGCAAGGTGTGAAGATCAACGATAAGCATATCGAAGTGATCGTGCGCCAAATGTTGCAGAAATGGGAAATCACTGAATCTGGTGGCACAACCCTGTTGCGCGGCGAACAGGTTGATAAGGTCGAGCTTGATGAAGCCAATGGAAAAGCCATCGCAGGTGGGCGCGAGCCTGCCAAAGGCGGGCCAATTCTATTGGGTATCACCAAAGCATCCTTGCAAACCCGTTCGTTCATCTCTGCGGCGTCTTTCCAAGAAACCACACGGGTTCTGACCGAAGCGGCGACCAAAGGTAAACGCGACAAACTGATCGGCCTGAAAGAGAACGTGATCGTTGGCCGTCTGATCCCTGCGGGTACAGGTGGTGCAACGCACCAGATCAAGCGAATTGCGGCAGAACGTGATGCGGTTGTGATTGAAGATAAACGTCAAGCAGCTGAAACAGCGGCAGCCCTTGCTGCCCCAATTCAGCAAGATGACGGCTTTGATCCAAACGCAGTGTTTGACGATACTGGCAATGTCATGGGCGAAGATCTGGGCGTTAGCCTGGGTTCAGGCGGTGACGGTACAGAACAGCCCGTTTAAATCGTATCATTTAGAAAGGCCTCGCAAAATGCGGGGCCTTTTTTTTATGGTGCGTAGCGTAGACTGAAGCCAACCCTACACCCCGCGATCTGTTGATACCTCGCCCGGGTTGCACAGTAAGTGCACATTTCCCACAAGTTATAATTTGGCGGTAAGCATATCGGGGATCGATATTTTAAACCTTGTTTGAAGTGTTTTAATAAGGTGCGCCGGTGTCGGTTGATTTGAAATATTTTGCGCTCTGGAACGCGGTGAATCGTTAAATGTGTTAAGCGACCGTACAAACATATCAGGGGTTGTATCCGTGACCAGCGGCATAAAGTCTGTTATTCTATGGTGCGGGTAGTGAATGATGGTTTTAGACAGATGTGGTGGGATGAATACTACTAGACCCGCAGTGGCTTGTGGTAGTTGTGTCTGGTGGGCAATGCAGATGTCAGCCTTAGTTTGCAGTAAAACCCCCAGATTAAAATCGAGTGCGCATTTATCAACCTGTTCATAGTCGGGTATGCATTTCTTAAATGCAATTTTAGTGCGCTCAATAAAATCAATTGCGACAGCATCGTCATCATCAAGCCGGAAATGGGCAATCACATCGCAGTTACGATTTTTATAGGGCTGTATCACTTGGCGCATCGCTTGCCTGTGTATCTGCGGTTCTTTTAACACCAGTGCAATTTGCGGAATGCCGTCGATCAATGCGCGCAAGCGTTCTAGATAAGGTTTGGGGATGTCTTTGCTGGTAACGACGATAAGGGTGAAATCCGGATCGGTTTGTGCGCGAATAGCAGGTAGGGTTATATATTCAAACAGGATAAACCGCTCTTCTATACGGACTGGATTGAATAAATATTCCAGGCGCTCATCAATCGAAGCATGTTTAGTTTGATATCCGCCATAAGATGCGTAAGAAAACCTAACGATACCAAGTGCCTGAATACTTTCCATTTTGAAGCCACGTAATGTCTGTAATGTTTATTGAATTGTATATTAAGATCTATTGACGTTTACCATACCGTACAGCGGAAGTGTATCTATGTGCGTTAAATAGCTGTTAACAACGGATTGCGCTGTCAGACTGTTGACACCCCGCCCGACTCGATCTATACGCGCGGAACCTGAGGTGCGAGTACGCTTGCATTTCATACAA
Organism: uncultured Amylibacter sp.; assembly: GCA_964195605.1. Lineage (GTDB taxonomy): Bacteria > Pseudomonadota > Alphaproteobacteria > Rhodobacterales > Rhodobacteraceae > Amylibacter. The sequence goes on along the minus strand of CAXMSA010000056.1, from coordinate 5,731 downwards.
GCCACAATCTGGCGGTCATGATCCAGAGCCTAGCTCTCGATCCTCTGGTATTAACCGCGGTAGTCCATCCACAATAGTGCGGGCTGCCGTGTCGCGGTGTTTGATCAACAGATCATGCGCCTATTCGAGTTTGAAACAGGACATACGGGAGTTCCGAATGCCAACGATACAACAGCTGATCCGCAAACCGCGCCAGCCGAAAGTGAAACGCCAAAAGTCAATGCACCTGCAGGCGTGTCCGCAGAAGCGTGGCGTATGTACACGCGTATATACAACGACACCAAAGAAACCTAACTCTGCGATGCGTAAAGTTGCAAAAGTTCGTTTAACGAATGGTTTTGAAGTTATTTCCTACATTCCGGGCGAGAGCCACAATCTGCAAGAGCACTCTGTTGTTCTGATCCGCGGCGGACGTGTAAAGGATTTGCCCGGTGTGCGTTATCACATCTTGCGCGGTGTACTTGATACACAAGGCGTAAAAGACCGTAAACAACGTCGTTCGAAATACGGCGCCAAGAAGCCGAAATAGGGAACAACAGATATGTCTAGACGCCATCGCGCCGAAAAACGTGAGATTCTGCCTGACGCCAAATTTGGTGACAAGATTCTTTCTAAATTTATGAACAACCTGATGTTGGACGGTAAAAAATCCGTCGCGGAACGTATTGTTTATGGCGCGTTGGATCGCGTTGAAGACAAAACAAAACGTGCACCGGTTGAAGTGTTCCATGAAGCACTTGAAAACATCAAACCATCTGTCGAGGTTCGGTCTCGTCGTGTGGGTGGTGCTACTTACCAAATTCCGGTTGAAGTACGCATTGAACGCCGTGAAGCACTGGCCATCCGTTGGTTGATCGGGGCGTCTCGTAAGCGCAACGAAAAAACTATGGAAGAACGTCTTGCCGGCGAATTGATGGATGCCATCAATAGCCGCGGTACAGCCGTGAAGAAACGTGAAGACACCCACAAAATGGCCGATGCAAACAAAGCATTCAGCCATTACCGCTGGTAATATAAGAAAAGGTTTAAGCAGATGGCACGCGAATATCCACTGGAACGCTACCGTAACTTCGGGATTATGGCTCATATTGATGCGGGTAAAACAACCTGTACAGAGCGTATCTTGTATTACACAGGCAAGTCTCACAACATCGGCGAAGTGCATGATGGTGCGGCGACTATGGACTGGATGGAGCAAGAACAAGAGCGTGGCATTACCATTACATCTGCTGCGACCACAACATTCTGGGAACGCACAGAAGATGGTGATACACCCGAAACTGAAAAGCATCGCCTGAATATCATCGACACACCCGGCCACGTTGACTTCACCATTGAAGTTGAACGTTCGCTGGCTGTTTTGGATGGCGCGGTTTGCTTGCTGGATGCCAACGCTGGTGTTGAGCCGCAAACAGAAACTGTTTGGCGTCAAGCTGACCGTTATAAAGTGCCGCGCATTGTTTTTGTCAACAAAATGGACAAAACAGGCGCTGACTTTATGAACTGCGTCGAAATGATCCGCGACCGTACTGGCGCACGTGCCATGCCTGTTCAAATCCCTATTGGGGCAGAGACAGAGCTGGAAGGCATCGTTGATCTGATCACACAAGAAGAGTGGGTTTATATTGGCGAAGACTTAGGCGCATCTTGGGAAAAACGCCCAATTCGTGCGGGGCTTGCTGATGAGTGTGCAACATTGCGTAACGAGATGATCGAAATGGCTGTCGAAATGGACGACGACGCTATGGAAGCTTATCTGGACGGCAATGAGCCTGATGTGGCGACTTTGCGCACTTTGATCCGCAAGGGTACAATCGCAATGGAATTCGTTCCTGTGCTGGCTGGTTCTGCGTTTAAGAACAAAGGTGTTCAACCACTGCTGAACGCTGTGATCGACTTTTTACCGTCCCCATTGGACGTTGTTGACTACATGGGCTTTAAGCCAGGTGATGAAACTGAAACACGTGACATTGCGCGCCGTGCCGACGATGACATGGCATTTTCAGGCCTTGCGTTTAAAATCATGAATGACCCGTTTGTGGGTACATTGACCTTTACACGTGTCTATTCAGGCATGCTGAAAAAAGGCGACGGCATGGTCAACTCTACCAAGGGTAAAAAAGAGCGTGTTGGCCGTATGATGATGATGCACTCTAGTGAGCAGGTTCCGATTGAGGAAGCTTTCGCTGGCGACATCATTGCGTTGGCTGGTTTGAAAGAAACAACAACTGGTGACACGCTTTGTGCTGTGCACGATCAGGTTATTCTGGAAACAATGACATTCCCCGATCCTGTGATCGAGATTGCTGTTGAGCCGAAAACTAAAGTTGACCAAGAAAAAATGTCAACGGGTCTGGCCCGTCTGGCAGCAGAAGATCCATCCTTCCGCGTTGAAACAGACTTTGAGTCTGGTCAAACCATCATGAAGGGCATGGGCGAATTGCACTTGGACATCCTTGTGGACCGTCTGAAACGTGAGTTTAAAGTGGAAGCCAACATTGGTGCGCCGCAAGTGGCATACCGTGAGACAATTTCACACGAAGCTGAAATTTCCTACACCCACAAGAAACAATCTGGTGGTTCAGGTCAGTACGCTGAAGTGAAAATGATCATCAAGCCGACAGAGCCGGGTGAAGGTTATTCCTTCGAAAGCAAAATCGTTGGTGGGTCTATTCCAAAAGAATACATTCCTGGTGTTGAAAAAGGTATCGAGTCTGTCATGGACAGCGGGCCTTTGGCTGGCTTTCCTGTGATCGATTTCAAAGTGGAATTGATCGACGGTAAGTACCACGATGTGGACTCAAGTGTGATGGCATTTGAAATTGCGGGCCGCATGGGTATGCGTGATGGTCTGCGTAAAGCAGGCGCGAAAATGCTGGAACCGATTATGAAAGTCGAAGTCGTGACACCTGAAGAATACACAGGTGGCATCATCGGCGATCTGACATCACGCCGCGGCATGGTTCAAGGTCAAGATACACGCGGCAACGCCATCGCAATTGATGCGCGCGTGCCGTTGGCCAACATGTTTGGCTACATCAATACGTTGCGGTCCATGTCTTCGGGCCGTGCGAACTTTACCATGCAGTTCAGCCATTACGACACTGTACCGAATAATATATCCGAAGAAATCCAGGCGAAATTCGCCTGATCTGAAACCAACAGGTCAGGCACTGCCGACCGACTACAAACCTAGGAGCCCTAGTTATGGCAAAAGAAAAGTTTGAACGTAATAAACCACACGTCAACATCGGCACAATTGGCCACGTTGACCATGGTAAAACAACATTAACTGCTGCGATTACAAAGCAATTTTCTGACAATTTCAAAGCGTACGACGAAATTGACGGCGCACCGGAAGAAAAAGCACGTGGTATCACCATTTCAACAGCACACGTTGAGTATGAAACAGAAGCACGCCACTACGCACACGTTGATTGCCCAGGCCACGCTGACTATGTGAAAAACATGATCACTGGTGCGGCACAAATGGATGGTGCTATCTTGGTTGTGAACGCGGCTGACGGCCCTATGCCTCAGACACGCGAGCACATCTTGTTGGGTCGCCAGGTTGGCATTCCTCACATGGTTGTTTTCATGAACAAAGTTGACCAAGTAGACGATGACGAATTGTTGGAACTGGTTGAAATGGAAATCCGTGAACTGTTGTCCATGTACGATTACCCGGGCGACGATGTTCCGATCATTATGGGTTCTGCACTGGCTGCTTTGGAAGACCGCGATGCTAACATCGGTTCAGAAAAAGTTGCTGAATTGATGGCTGCTGTTGATGCGTATATTCCAACACCTGAACGTGCTATTGATAAACCATTCCTGATGCCTATCGAGGATGTGTTCTCAATTTCCGGCCGTGGTACAGTTGTAACTGGTCGTATTGAGCGTGGTGTTGTTAACGTTGGTGAAGAACTAGAAATCATCGGCATCAAAGACACTAAGAAAACCACATGTACTGGTGTTGAAATGTTCCGCAAACTGCTTGATCGCGGTGAAGCAGGCGACAACGTTGGTGTTCTTCTTCGCGGTATTGACCGTGAAGGTGTTGAGCGTGGCCAGGTTCTTTGTAAACCGGGTTCAGTGAAACCACACACTAAGTTTGAAGCAGAAGTATACATTCTGACTAAAGACGAGGGTGGCCGTCATACACCATTCTTTGCCAACTACCGTCCACAGTTCTACTTCCGTACAACTGACGTGACAGGCACTGTTGAGCTGCCAGAAGGTACAGAAATGGTGATGCCAGGTGATAACCTGAAATTCACTGTTGAATTGATCTATCCAATTGCGATGGAAGAAGGCCTGCGCTTTGCGATCCGTGAAGGCGGCCGTACAGTTGGTTCAGGTGTTGTTTCTAAAATCATCGCCTAAGAAATAAGTAACCTACGGGTTCGACGTAGGGCGGCTGGTTCTCAGCCGCTCTACCTATCAATCCTAACGCCTTGAAAGGCTTAAAAAATGAAAAGCCAAAATATTCGTATTCGGCTGAAAGCTTACGATTATCGTGTATTGGATGCGTCCACTGCAGAGATTGTAAACACAGCTAAACGGACTGGTGCGCAAGTACGCGGTCCCATTCCAATGCCGAACAAGATCGAGAAGTTTACCGTGCTGCGTAGCCCGCACGTGAACAAGAAATCTCGTGAACAGTTTGAAATCCGGACGCACAAGCGTCTGCTAGACATTATTGACCCAACTCCACAAACAGTAGACGCGCTGATGAAGCTCGATCTTGCTGCTGGTGTGGATGTTGAGATCAAATTGTAAGGGGTCGGGATTATTATGCGCTCTGGAATCATTGCAAAAAAACTGGGCATGACCCGGTTATTCATGGAAGACGGCAAACAGATCCCTGTAACCGTTTTGCACATGGAAAACCTACAGGTTGTAGCCCAACGCACAGATGAAACTGATGGTTATACTGCTGTTCAACTTGGTGCAGGTGTAGCAAAAGTAAAGCGTCAAACCGCAGCGATGCGTGGCCACTTTGCGAAAGCTAAAGTAGAACCAAAACGCAAAATCGCGGAATTCCGCGTTTCTGCAGATAACCTGATTGAAGTTGGTGAAGAAATCACTGCCAACCACTTTCTGGAAGGTCAAAAAGTAGACGTTGCTGGTACATCCATCGGTAAAGGTTTCCAAGGTGCGATGAAACGTTGGAACTTTAAAGGTTTGCGTGCAACACACGGTGTATCTGTTTCACACCGTTCACACGGGTCAACTGGTCAGTGTCAAGACCCCGGTAAAGTTTTCAAAACTGACATCGACCGCGGCTTGATCATGATCAAAGGCGCTGTTCCTGGTTCTAAAGGTGGTTGGGTTACTGTTAAAGATTCTGTGAAAAAGAAAGCCCCAGAGGGTTTGCCTTTTCCAGCAGCTTTGCGCAGCCAACTAGCTCCTGCCGCTGAAGCACAAGTTGAAGAAGCACCAGTTGTGGAAACAACTGAAGCTACTACTGGAGGCGAAGTATAATGAAAGCCGACGTTATTAAACTGGACGCAAAAGCTGCAGGCAGCATCGAATTATCCGATGCGATCTTCGGTCTTGAGCCACGTGCCGACATTCTGCACCGCGTTGTGCGTTACCAATTGGCCAAACGCCAGGCGGGAACGCATAAAGTAAAAACACGCTCAGAAGTGAGCTATTCAACCAAGAAGATCTATCGCCAAAAAGGTACAGGTGGCGCACGCCACGGTGCCCGCTCTGCACCGATCTT
>CAXMSA010000055.1:0-16589 GCA_964195605.1 uncultured Amylibacter sp. | reverse complement strand
TGACCGCGATGGAAAAAATAAAGGCGAAACAATCTTTATCATTGGTGCTGGTGGTGGTGTTGGCTCTATTGGTATCCAACTTGCAAAAGCAGCGGGGTTAATTGTGATTGCAACAGCGTCTCGCCCAGAAACAACAGCTTGGGTTAAAGAACTGGGTGCGGACCATGTGGTAAACCACCGCGAAGATATGGTTGCGCAGGTACGTGATCTGGGTATGGAATTCATCGACCATATCGCAATTTTTAATGATATGGGGCATTGGGATGCGGCTGTAGAATTGATCCGTCCGCAGCACGGTATTGTGTCTATTGATGATACAAATATGCCAATGCCTATGGCAGAAATGAAACGAAAGGCTGCGGCATTCCATTGGGAGCTCATGTTTGCACGTGCAATGTTCCAAACGCCTGACATGATTGAGCAACATAAATTACTAAGTTATGTGGCTGACGAAGTCGACGCTGGTCGTATTCGCACAACTGTATCGGAAATTCTATCGCCTATTAATGCTGCGAATATACGAGAGGCGCATCGTTTAATTGAAACAGGCAAAGCCAAAGGAAAAATTGTTGTGGAGGGGTTTTGAGTAAGGCCAAAGCTGTCTTATTTTTAACGGTGTAGGAAACATTAAAGAGTATACATTTTGCCTGTTAGATTCCTTCGAAAGGTCTGCCCTTCACCAAACTATCATCGTTGGTACCGCTACAGCGAACAGCAGCTTCGTCCACACTGCCGACCTCCAGCCAGTAAATGCTACACAATGGACGATTGGCGGCTTTAGGGAAACTGCAGCACAGCAATCGAAGCCTAGCCGAAAGGCAGGTTTGGGCCGGAAGTGACTATATAGGTTGATTATCTAACGGCTGCTCTGTCCACATAGTGGTCATTATCACAGGGCAAAACTATGTGCGCAATAAGCCCGTTCACAGCACCCATTATGGGCTTCGACCCCAGACGAGGTTAGGCGCTATCTGTGTGATTGAAATGTTGTAAAAAAGCGGATGGCCTATAAGCCGGATTTTGTTCAGGCCGAAGCCGTCGATGACCATTCATCTGGGCGCACCGTTGCCGATACGCTCTTGCAACCACCCGAACCTGCTGGGGCTAAAGCGGCCCCGGCCCGAAGGCCACGCGATTCCTACTTGGTTTTGCTTCAGGCGGGGCTTGCCATACCAGTGATGTTACCATCACCGTGGTGGGCTCTTACCCCACCGTTTCACCTTTTCCCGTCCGAAGACAGGTAGTCTGTTCTCTGTTGCGCTATCCCTCGGGTTGCCCCGGGCGGGCGTTACCCGCCGCCTTTGCTTCATGAAGTCCGGACTTTCCTCACGTCCCGAAGGTCGTGCAGTCATCCAGCCATCCGCTGGGGCGCGTTTAGACGGTAGGGGGGCATTGGTCAATGTGTATGCAATGAGGGTGGGATAAATTCTATAACTTGCACAAGACTGGAAAGCGCAATGTCGGGATAATGCTCTTGCATCCCTGCAAGCATGATCTTGTCTGGCCATTCATCAGATCGCCCAACAAAGGCCGCAGCATCTGATAACGGTATTTCAGTACATCTGGTTGCGGTCACCAGAGCTGTTAAGCTCGGGTCTTCTTTGCAGAAAAACATCTGGGGGCCTAGTGTGATATGCCGCTCACGCCATCGAATAGTTGATGTCTTGTCACCGCTCACGATTAACGGAAAAAGCCGTTCCACAACAGCAAGGCTTTGGATGTTTTTTGTCATTGCTATATCTTCAACCAAACCGTCAAACTGCGGCAATACTGCAAGGCCACTGATCTGCCAACTGCTTGATCACGCTGATATCCTTAGCATCCAGTTCACCCATCTTATGGGGCAAGAACCGCATACGAAATGCAGATAGCAAAGCCGTGCGGTCATCCGTGCGGTACCCAAAAGTTTGGGCATAGCGTTCAAAATCATCCCATGACCCTGATACGTTTTTGGCACCCTTTGGCCAGACCGAAAGCCCGCCCAGTGCCAAACGCCGCCAGTCAAAGCGTGGGCCGGGGTCAAACTTGCGTGCAGGTGCCATATCTGAATGTGCTATCACCCGTGCGGCGGGGATTGGCCATCTGTCCAGAATGCCGTTTAACAGGCCCTCTAGCGCATCCATTTGCGCGGCTGGAAATGGCACATCACCGGTGTTTGCCAACTCGATCCCGATAGAATGTGAGTTCACATCCACCACCGAGCCCCAAGCCCCGGCACCTGCGTGCCACGCCCGCATAGCTTCATCAACCAGCTGGATAATATCGCCTTGTTCCGAAATCAGGTAATGCGCAGAGACTTCAGCCGCTTCATCACATAGGCGGGTGCAAGCCTCATCTGCGGTTTGCATCGCGGTATAATGGAGCACCACCATATCAGGGCCAAGCCCGTGTCGTCTGGGCCCGAAATTAGTGGAATGTATCTGTTTGATGTCAAATGTGGCAAGCGCCACTTATTGCAGCCCGACCATGCTACGAAACACCTGAGGTGACCACTTACAGGCGTAACCATCGCCATCAGGGTCAATGCCGCGCCGATCATTTTTCGGCCCGCCACTGCGCAGAAAATCAAGCTGTGCTTCATCTGCTGAAATATATGCCGCGCATTTCTTTGCAGCCCTACGGCCACTGAATACAGAACGTGAATAGACTTTTTGACCCACAGGGTTCTTTTGTGACAAAGCGTATTTTGCCAGATTGATACCTGAACCGCGTGTTGGGGTTCTGCCAGGTTGCACGATCTCATAATTTTTCTTCAGTTCTTCCAGCTTCGCTGCATCAGACGCGATGGTTTCGCGGGACTTTACAACCGCGAAATCTTGCGACTGCGAAATAGAGCCATCGCCCTCAGTTTTCACTTTAGCTGGTTTCGAACTGCTTTTGGAAGGATCGACCACAACAGTGTTATCAGGCTGAACCGACCCTTCTGCTGGCGGGCGCACCGTCGTGGGTTGGCCTTCTGCCTGTTTTAACTGATCCTCTGCAGCCGTGCGTTCCAAAGTCGCAGGATCAGGGGTGATATGATCAAAATACTGGCCTGCGTCATTTGGCTGCGCTGTTGTGCAAGCCGCCAAACCAAATGCCAGAATTGAAAGTCCAATAATATGCCGCATAATCACTACCCTTTATTTTCGGTTACATTACCACCAGTTTTGCGGTTTGGAAACAAAACCTGCATCTTGTTCCAATCGGTAAGCAATATTCAGCATATCACCCTCTTCCCAAGGTCGCCCGATCAGTTGTAGGCCAAGCGGCAGGTTCTGGTGATCCAGCCCCGTTGGCACCGCAACACCCGGCAAGCCCGCCAGATTTACCGTCACAGTAAACACATCGTTGAGGTACATCTTGATCGGATCAACATCTGCCATCTCACCCAAGCCAAACGCCGCAGAGGGTGTGGCAGGTGTCAAGATTGCATCTACGCCTGCACCAAACACATCATCAAAGTCTTTCTTGATCAAGGTGCGCACACGCTGGGCGCGGCGATAGTAAGCATCATAAAAACCCGCGGAAAGCACATAAGCCCCGATCATCACCCGGCGTTGCACTTCGGCCCCGAAACCCTCAGCACGGGTGCGCATATACATCTCGTCTATGCCGTCACCCGCTTCCAGTGTTGCGCGGTGGCCGTAGCGCACCCCGTCATAACGGGCTAAGTTGGATGAGGCTTCCGCAGGCGCCAGCACATAGTAAGCCGGCAGCGCGTATTTGGTGTGCGGCAAAGACACATCAACCATTTCAGCGCCCGCACTTTTAAGCATATCTGCCCCGTCAGCCCAGAGTTTTTCAATCTCGCCAGGCATGCCTTCAAGATGATATTCTTTTGGAATACCGATCTTTTTGCCCTTGATGTCACCAGTCAGCATCGCTTCAAAATTCGGCACTGCATAATCTGCGGATGTGCTGTCTTTGGCATCATGGCCCGACATCGCTTCAAGCATAATCGCACTGTCGCGTACGGTCTTGGTCATTGGCCCCGCCTGATCAAGCGAAGAGGCAAAAGCCACCACACCCAAGCGTGAACACCGGCCATATGTGGGTTTCACCCCGACAATACCGGTAAACGCCGCAGGTTGGCGGATAGACCCGCCCGTGTCCGTGCCCGTCGCACCAAGACAAAGATCAGCAGAAACTGCAGCGGCTGATCCACCCGATGAACCACCCGGCGTCAAAGGCGTATTTGAGCCTTCGCGTTGCCACGGGCTGACCACAGGGCCGTATGCAGAAGTTTCATTCGATGAGCCCATTGCGAACTCATCCATATTCAACTTGCCCAACATCACCGCACCCGTATCCCACAGGTTCTGGGTTACAGTGCTTTCATATTCAGGTTTGAAGCCTGCCAGAATGTTGGAACCGGCTTGGGATTGCACACCTTTGGTGCAAAACAAATCCTTAATGCCCAAAGGAATACCGCACATGTCAGGTGCATCACCTGCTGCAATACGCGCATCCGCCGCTGTTGCTTGCGCCAACGCAATATCAGGGGTTTTCGCACAATAAGCGTTCAACACATCAGCGGCATTCACCGCATCAAGGCAGCTTTGCGTCAGTTCAACAGATGTGATTTCGCCCTTGCGCATTTTATCGCGTGCAGCGGCTATCGTCAGTTTTGAGAGTTCCGTCATATCGCTTACTCCACCACTTTGGGCACTGCAAAGAAACCTTCGCGAGTATCAGGTGCATTCGACAGGATTTGCGCCTGAATATTGCCATCTGTCACCACATCTTCGCGACGTTTCAATTCCATTGGCGAGACCGATGTCATCGGCTCAACGCCCTCAACATCAACCTCATTCAATTGTTCCATAAAGCCCAAGATACCCGAAAGTTCGCTTGCCAAATTATCAAGCTGATCTTCTTCTACCTTGATACGGGCCAAATGCGCCACGCGCCGTGCTGTGTCTTTGTCGATCGACATTTTTCAAGCCGTCCTGCTGTTTGATATATCGGGGGAAGCTTTAGCGATGTGCGGGGGGGTTCGCAAGGTGGGTTTATGGAGAATGGTAGAGTTTTTCTTTTACCACCAGATACCTATTTTTTGGTTTCGCCCATAAAAATACCTTTTTCCATCAAAACTTTATTTCCTTTAAGGCTAGTCACACGCCAACCGAGGTGTTCATAAAGGCTTACATTCTCAGGCATCTTGATATGTGTACTTAGTCTGATACATGGTAGCTTCAACTTTCGGCACGCATCTTCAGCCCGATCAATCAACGCTTTACCCAATCCACTTCCGCTTGCTGATGGGTCAATAGCTATATTGGCCAGTGTTGCATGGGCCGGATGCAGGACAAGCACCAAACCACCTACAATTACACCGCCATCTTCTGCGACCCAAACCGCATTGTTGGCGATATCATCTTCAACCCCTATCGACACTTCCGGCAGGTCATTTATACGTGTCGCGTATACTGAATAAGCCCGATCAAAACAGGCAGCTATTGCAGTGGCATCTTCCGGTTTCGCTTTGCGAATTTGTAGATTAGTCGACCACGACAAGGGCTTACGCAACCCCGCGAAAAACCCTTTCAACATCTCTGTACAAGCCTCTTCCGAAATCCCGTCATACACCTCAGGCACATGATGGCATTGCGTGTGGGTAAACACTTTGGCACCTTGCGCCACCCCGCCTGATTTGGGATCGGACGCGCCGTAATACAACCGTGCTATCCGCGCGTTGGAAATGGCGGCAGCACACATCGGGCATGGCTCTAGCGTTACATACAAATCGCACCCCGTCAGCCGTTCCTGCCCCAACACGGCACAGGCTGCGCGGATCACCAGCATTTCGGCATGTGCAGTAGGGTCGTGCAATTCGCGTGTGCGGTTGCCTGCCTGTGCAATCACTTGGCCTTCCGACACGATAACAGCCCCCACAGGCACCTCGCCACGCTTGGCTGCAAGTCTTGCCTCATCCAAGGCAATATCCATATGGCTGGCGAACTGGATCATCCTGTCTTGTTGCGCTATTGCAGGGTTAACATCAAGTTAGAAAACCGCATATAAGGTCAGGAGCAGCCATGCTTATCGCACAAATCAGCGACACCCATATCGCGGGGCCGGGTCTGAAAACTTACGGTATTGCCCCTATGGCCGAAAACCTTACACGATGTGTGAAGCACATTAACGCGCAGTCGTTAAAGCCTGATCTGGTTCTGTTATCAGGGGATGTCACCAATGATTTCACCCGCAGTGAAGCGCAACATGCCGCTGATATTTTAGCAGCCCTGGACTGTCCGTATTATCTGGTTCCAGGCAATCACGATGACCGTGATGTATTGTGGGATGTGTTTGGCGGGGCAGCTTGCCCTGCGCGTGCGGACGGGTTCATCAACTATGTGATAGACGGCGATGAACTGCGCATCATCGCCCTTGATTCATTATGGAATGGTCAAGCCGGCGGTATGATCTGCGAGACCCGCGCGGCATGGTTGCGCGATTGTTTAGCCAAAGGCGGTGATCAGCCAACAGTGATTTTCATGCATCACCCACCCCTGAAATGCGGCATACCCGAAACCGATGATGACGGATTTGCAGGGGCCGATCTACTTGGAGATATTGTGACAAACTATCCAAATATCATGCGCATTCTTTGCGGCCACATCCACCTGCTGACCCACAGTCGCTGGCGCGGTACAGTTGTCACCACCGCCCCCAGCATGGGGATGCAGTTGGATCTCGATTTGACAAAAGCAGCACCTTCGCGGTTTTTTTATCTGACCCTGGTTATCTGCTGCATCACTGGACACCGGAGCGGGAATTTATTACCCACACGATACAAGTAAGCTCATTAGATGGGCCTTACGATTTCATTTAGGTTTAAGGGGCTCAAGCCATGCCAAATAAAGATTATGTACTGATGATGGCGCGTTATAACCAATGGCAAAACGACAGCCTGATAGATGCGGCCAACAGCTTGAATGACGTGCAAAGAAAGGCCGACAGGGGCAGTTTTTTCGGATCTATCCAAAACACATTTTCACATATTTTATGGGCAGACCAGTTATGGCTTAACCGTTTAGCAGGCACCCCTGCACCGAAAGGTGGCATCACGCAATCAGTGGATCAGTTTGCCGACTGGGGCGCATTTTGCAGTGAACGCAAACGGTTTGATGCGATTATGCTGGAGTGGGCAAAAAATGTAGAAGCCAAATGGTTTGCAGGCGACCTTAGCTGGTTTTCAGGCGCAATAAACCGCGACATCACCAAACCAAAAACACTGCTGGCAATCCAGTTGTTCAACCACCAAACCCATCACCGTGGGCAAATACATGCGATGTTGACCGCAGCAGGAGCACGCCCAGGTGACACGGATGTGCCGTTCATGCCCGAAGCCTATCTGGATCGGTAGACAAGCCTTGCACATAGGTGTAGGCAGCCCTCCATGAGCATGGAAAATCAAGCGGGTGACCGCATCGCAAAATTCTTGGCCCGCGCAGGCGTGGCTTCACGACGTGAGGTTGAGCGCATGATTGCGGCTGGCCGCATCACACTGAACGGCAAGGTGTTGGATACGCCTGCGGTGAAAGTGTCGGAAGCCGACCAGATCACCGTTGACGGCAATCCCGTTGGCGCACCTGAAAAGCTGCGGGTTTGGCGCTATTATAAGCCCATCGGGCTGGTGACCTCGGACAGTGATGAAAAAGGCCGACGCACCATTTTTGATGCCCTGCCCGATACCTTGCCGCGCGTGATGACCGTGGGGCGACTGGATTTGAATTCCGAAGGTCTGCTGTTGTTGACCAATGATGGCGCATTGAAGCGCAAGCTGGAACTGCCATCAACCGGCTGGGTGCGCAAATACCGGGTGCGGGTTAATGGCTATCCCACCGATGATCTGTTTGAACCCCTGCGCAAAGGCATCACTGTTGACGGCGAAAACTTTCGCCCGATGGCTGTGACTATTGACCGCCAGCAAGGTGCCAACGCATGGCTGACGGTGGGCATTACCGAAGGCAAGAACCGCGAAATCCGCCGTGCGATGAATGCGATTGAACTATCCGTGAGCCGCCTGATCCGCACATCTTACGGACCCTTTCAACTGCTAACACTGGAACCGGGCGATGTGGAAGAGATCCGCATGAAAGTGCTGCGTGATCAGTTGGGGCTGGATAATCAGGCGGAACAGGTGCAGGGGCAAAAATCCCGCATCATACAAACAAGCGCAAAAAGCAAGCGGCCGCCCAAAAGGCGAAACTAAAATTCTGGGGGCGAACCCGGGGTTTAATCGACGCTCAGATTTCCCGCCATTTCACGCCCGTCAGGCCCGGCAATCATCTCATATTCAATGGACTGGCCTTCTTTCAGGCCTTCAAGACCTGCATCTTTGACGGCAGAAACATGTACAAAAACATCCGTCTCACCCTCGGATGGCTCAATAAACCCAAAGCCTTTTTGCTGGTTGAACCACTTCACTTTACCTTGTGCCACAGTCATATTCCTTCTTAAGTCATTGAACTTCAACCACTTACGAACTTTTCACACTGGAGAAATTCAACATTACCCTTAGGTTACCCTAAAATGCGATTCTTTCAAAATCGCAGATTTGTGAGCGGCGTGAAGGTAAGTTATACGAATTCCGCTGTCATCTCGGTGGCGGTGCGCAATGCAGCCTGGCGCACCTCTTCCACCAGATCGGATGCGGGGAAACTGCGCGCCAATATCATTCCGCCGACACAAAGGGCGGCCATCGACAATGCCTTTTGCCGTGCCTGATCCCCCTGCCCTTCCAGCCCGCTTTCAAACAGCCAGACCATTGCCTCTAACAATTCCTGATAAGATGCCTGCACCTCTGGGTTGGCCCGTGCGATATCCGATGGCAGGGCAATCATCGGGCATTGGCCGTCCAGATCACCCAAATGCTCAGGCGACAGGTAACCCGCAATCATCTGGCGCGCCATATTCGGGTCAAGCTGGGTCAAATCAACACCTGCATCCGCACGCCATTTCGCCCCGCGCCCCATCAAAAAACTGGAGACAGCGACACCGTATAATGCCTCTTTGCTTTTGAAGTGATTATAAAAGCCGCCACGCGTAAGCCCTGCATTTTGCATCACCATGTCAATGGTGACATCCTGAAACCCGTGCCTGTTAAACAAAATAAGCGCAGCTTCCACGATCTTTTCCCGCGTCTTTTGCTTGTGCTCATTGCTGTATGGCATCATCGCCATCCTGTTTTTCGACATTTCTATCAGAAATCTAAATATGTTTTTTAACATATTTAAAGTGGTGCTATAAACAACATTCTATCACTGAATATAAACAAGGATTATACATATGCCAAAATTTTTACTTGCCTATCACGGCGGTCACAATTTCAAATCTAAAGAAGAGGGTATGGAACATATGGCCAAATGGCAGGCCTGGAGTGCGGGGTTAGGCGACGCGGTTATTGACCCCGGCATGCCGGTTGGCCCCTCAAAAACCGTCAGTGCCGATGGTGTTACAGATGGCGGCGGGTCGAACCCCTTGTCGGGCATTACCGTTCTGGCAGCTGACACCATAGAAGCCGCATGTGAAATGGCCAAAGCCTGCCCGCACCTAGATATTGGCGGCACCATAGAGGTGGCACAGGCGATGGATATGGAAATGTAATCACCACGCCACCCCGTTAGCACAGCTATTGGGGTGGCAACGGCTTATGAAGGACAGGCACCTAATCTTTGATAATCTCGGCCACCAACCCGCCAATGACCTTACTGGCTTTAAGCGACGGGTGGATCATATCAGCCCCGTGATAAGATCGGTCACCATTGGGCACGAGATCCGCTAAGGACAAGAAATAAAAACCGTCATCCTGTTTGGCAAAAGCATCAATTCGGCGTTCCAACTCATCACCTTCATTCTTGCAATGATCAATGATTGAGCCAACGCCGGGGCTACGCAGATAGCCCACATAAATCACCTGCGCCCCGGTTTTACGCAGCTTCGCAACCAGCTTGGGTATTTTACCGCCTTGGCCGTCTTTCGCGATGAGTTTGTTAATTTTTCGGTCACAAAACGTACAGCCACATCCAAGCCACAGATCGTTACCACCGCCATTAAGAATGACCCAATCCCAGTTTCCTGACCTGAACTGCTTTGGGATACTTAGCCCTAAACTGCCCGAAATCGGCAGCTTATACAAAATACGTGCAGCCAGCACAGAGCGGTTTTTAACAGGTTCCCCCAGCTTTTTTTCAACAGCGTCCGCGATTGAGCGGCCTGAAATTTTATGCGCCGCCAGTAACGAGTCGCCCATTGCCAGTATTCTGGGCTTTTGATCTTTCGATAAGGCCTCGGTCGCCCCTAGCATAAAAAATGGCAGGGATATTATCGGGAAAAGGTAGTTCTTCATTATCGCATTCATACCATTTTTCTTCGTTTAAACAAAAACCGCATTTGCGTGTTATTCATGCGGCTATTCATTTTCATATTTCATTTACGTACTCATGCAGGACATTTATTATGGAAATGTGGAAAAAACATGAATAATGGTAATTTAATCTAAATTAATTACATTTTATGCTTTTATTAAACCACAAGAAAACACAACGCCTATAGACCGCTTCAAACAGATAATAGCCACTCTCTAGTTGCGCCGGCCAAGAGAAGCCCCTATTTCTTTACAAAGCAAACAAGGGCAGGACTTATGGCTGATCTATTCACATTTGAAAATCTGGGAAATCTGGCGATTTTGATCTTTCTGCAAGCGGTGCTTGGTTTCGATAATCTGTTGTATATCTCGATAGAGTCGCAACGCGCACCCAAAGAAAAACAAAAAGCCGTGCGGTTCTGGGGTATCATTATCGCGGTTGTCCTGCGGGTTGTGCTGCTCTTTGTGATGATCAACCTGATTGAGGCCCTGGCCAAACCGTTTTACATCTTCAACTGGCCCGGCGTTTTGGAAGGCGGGGTCAATTTTTCAACCGTAATCTTTATCATCGGCGGCATTTTCCTGATGTACACTGCTTTTAAGGAAATCTCGCATATGCTATCGCTGGACAATCTGAACCATGATGTTGATGGCGGCCACAGTAAATCCGCGGTACAGGCAATTATGCTAATCGTGTTCATGAACCTGATTTTCAGCTTCGATTCAATCTTGTCGGCCCTAGCGATTACGGACGTATTCCCGATACTTGCCACCGCCATCCTGATCTCGGGGCTTGCTATGGTACTGCTAGCGGATGGTGTCACAGAGTTCCTGAAACGCAACCGCATGTACGAGGTTTTGGGCCTGTTCATCTTACTGATTGTCGGCGTGGTGCTACTGGGCGAAGCAGGCCCTGCGGCCGCACACGCCATGCATGACGACAGCCTGAAAATATTGGTTTTCGGCCATGAGATTATCCCGATGTCAAAATCCACCTTCTACTTCTCGGTTATCGTGCTGGTCATCGTTGAGCTGGTGCAAACCGGCTATCAACGCAAACTGGCAGCAGAACGGTCGTTTGAGCAAGAAGACAACCTGTAATGAGCGGAGAGCGTGAACTGAACAAACTTATGTCCACTATGGATGCTGAGTTAATTGAGGGCACTTATGTTTTTGCCACGGTGAAAAATGGGACCTACCCTGCTAGTTTAAAACCTCGTATGGTTTTTCAAGAGGCTGAAGGCACCACATTGATCTTGTTGCAAGAAAGCGCGGAAAAGGCGGGACTGGATTATGAGTTTCCATGCCGAATGATCACGCTTAACATACATTCTTCACTGGAAGCCGTTGGCTTTATCGCCCGTATCGCCACCCGTTTGGCCGCACACGGCATGGGGGTAAATCCGGTTTCGGGGTTTTATCACGATCACCTTTTCATTCCCGAAGATAAGATTGAAGAAGCGATGGTCGTATTGAAACAACTGGCGCAGCATTCTGACCACAAGGATAAATAATTAACGGTGTAGGGTGGGCTTTAGCCCACGCACTGCAATAATTAAACCAAACTCAAGGGCAGTTTTATAGGTGATAAATTATTAAGGTGGTACGGATTATGTGTTGTAACCGCGAGCGGCCATCCACCCAACGCCATCTTTTATGATTTCACCCTAGCAACAAACCACACCACCCCCTATATTAGAATTGTCATCACATAATATTGGGGGCTGAGATGTCTGCAACATCATTGCAATGGATCGCTTATTTTATTCTGGTTGCCATCATCTGGGTGGTTGCAGCCGGTGCCTATAGCGGATCGTTATAATGGCAAAACAATACGGCGGAAAATACAGCCCTGATGGTACGCCAGACAATGCGCCTGAAGCGTTGAAACTGCCCAATAAGTTTCGCGGACAAAAAGCCTATAAATCCAATATCCGTGCCAAGCTGCTGTTTCTGATCCCCTTACCCCTGTTATTCGCAGGCATTGGTGAGTTAAAAGCAGGCAACGGTGCTGGCATGATCTTTGAGTGGGGCGCGTTAGCCGCCCTTTTGCTGGCCGCATGGCTGTTGCGTGACGGACTGGAAGCCGAAGCCGCTTACAATGATCGCAAAGTCGCCCGCCCGCCCGCTATTCCGCGTAAAATATTTGCATCTGTCCTAACAGGTGCAGGTGTTGCTTTCGCAGCTTATGGCGGCGTACATCTGGCCTTGTTCTCCAGCCTGATATTCGGGGTCGCGGCAAGTGCCGCCCATATGTTGAGTTTCGGCATTGACCCCTTACGCACAAAAGGCATGGAAGGGTTCGATGCCTTTGAAGCTGACCGTATCAGCAAAGCGGTTGAGCGGGCCGAAAAACTGCTGGCAGAGACCATATCCGCATCACACCGGTTCAATGACCGCGTCCTTGAGGGGCGCATTGAAAGCCTTGCAAGTACCGCCCGCGATATGTTTCGCACCGTAGAAGAAGACCCGCGTGATCTGGCGCGTGCGCGCAAGTTCATGGGGGTTTACCTGAAAGGTGCCCGCGACGCGACAATCAAGTTCGCCGATCTTTACGCCCGCAACCGTGATGCGTCAGTACGGGCAGATTATGAAGCTTTGCTAAGTGATCTGGAACAAAGTTTTGCCGCCCAGCGCGAAGTTTTGCTACTGGATGACCGCAGTGATCTGGATATTGAAATTGAAGTTTTACGAGACAGACTGAAACAAGAGGGCGTGCGCGCCAAACGATAGGAGACAGATATGTCAGACGATACCCGCAAAAAGGCCGAAACCTCGCTTAAGGAAGTTAAAGAAGTAGCTGCAATGGTTCTGCCTGAGCCCAAGGGTGAATTGATTGTGGTTTCTGAAGTAAAGCCTGGTCAGAAGAAAGTGATCAAGGCAAGGATGGCTGAAATTGACATCACCAATACCCAGTCAGTCATTGAATTTGGCTCTAACGCACAATCTGAATTACAAGCGATCAGCCAAGAAATGCTGGCAGGTGTGCGCAACAAAGATGCGGGGCCAGCGGGTGACAGCCTACGCGACATGGTCAGTTCTATTCGCGGGTTTTCAGTGGATGAGCTGAACCCGAACCGGCGGCGCAGTTGGTGGGAACGGTTAATGGGCAGAGCTGCCCCTGTTGCCAAATTCATGGCACAATATGAAACCGTTCAGGGCCAAATAGACAAGATCACGGATGATTTGCTGGATCATGAACATGTGCTGCTGAAAGACATCAAATCGCTGGACAAGCTCTATGGTAAAACTCTGGCTTTCTATGATGAGCTCGCACTTTATATCGCAGCCGGCGAAGAGAAGATCAAAGAGCTGGATGCGAAAACCATTCCCGCCAAGGAAAAACAGGTGGCAAATGCGCCCAAAGACAAGGGTGTGATCAAGGCACAGGAATTACGTGACTTGCGCAGTGCGCGCGATGATTTAGAACGCCGGGTACATGATTTGAAACTGACCCGACAAGTGACAATGCAATCCCTGCCCTCAATCCGTCTGGTGCAGGAAAATGACAAATCCCTTGTCACCAAGATCAACTCGACGCTGGTCAATACCGTGCCACTTTGGGAAACCCAATTGGCACAAGCTGTGACCATCCACCGTTCGCGTGAGGCTGCAGAGGTGGTCAAAGAAGCCACTGATTTGACCAATGAGCTGCTGGAAAGCAACGCGGAAAATCTGCAAACAGCCAACCGCGAAGTGCGCAAACAAATGGAACGCTCGGTATTTGATATCGACAGTATCCGCAAAGCCAATCAATATCTGATAGATACCATTGAAGAAAGTCTGGTAATTGCCGATGAAGGTAAAGCCAAGCGGGCAGATGCGGAAAAAGAACTGGAAGGTCTGGAGAGTAAGTTGAAAGAAACTTTATCGGCAGCAAAAGCCCCAGAAAAAACCAAAGCGGCGAACGGCTGAAAATAGCACAATTGGAACGCGGCTCTTGCGGCGTTCCATAATTCCTTACATAGTCTGCTCATGCGTTTCATAACCCTCATTTCCAGCATTTTTATTGGGCTTTCTGCCTGTACCCCTATGCCTGAACCGGCAAAGCCGAAACCAAGGCCCGCAGGGATTACCCCCAAGGGCCCTTCGGTGGAAAGCCAGCAGGTAGCGGCCTATTATGCCAGCGTACAGGCACGTCTGCGCGCACGCGGGCGTTTGCGTCAGGAACTTTCCCCAAGTGATGCGCGGTTTACCGCAAATAATCTGACGGAAGCCTTTGAACGCGTCGCGCTTTTTGATGAATATTCTGAACGCAACGGAAAATTCATCGAACGCCAGACCGCCAGTGTCCTGCGCCGCTGGGAACGCCCGGTGCGCATCGCTTTGCACTTCGGACCATCGGTCAGCAAAGAGCAACGTAGCAAAGACACCGCCTATGTACGCAGTTTCGCCACCCGTCTGGCGCGCCTATCTGGTCTGGACATCAAATTAACCGATGCCAAACGGGCCAATTTTTCGCTGCTGTTTCTGAATAAGGATGAGCAAAGCAATTATACGCCCGCATTGGTGGGCCGGGTGAAATATCTTGTGCCGCAAATAGCGCAAGAAATTCAGGCCAGTCCCCGTGGCATCTTTTGTGTCGCTTATGCTGTGTCTGACAAGAATTCCCTGACCGGCTACAAAGGGGCAATCATTCTGATCAAGGGCGAGCATCGCGGGTTGATGCGCAAATCATGTATTCAAGAGGAAATGACCCAGGCTTTAGGGCTGGCCAATGACAGCCCGAATGCCCGGCCCTCTATTTTCAATGATGATGAAGAATTTGCACTGCTGACGCGCCACGATGAATTGCTGTTACGTATGCTTTACGACCCACGCCTGAAAATCGGCATGACAGTAAA
The DNA here is from genome assembly GCA_964195605.1 of uncultured Amylibacter sp. Classification (GTDB taxonomy): domain Bacteria; phylum Pseudomonadota; class Alphaproteobacteria; order Rhodobacterales; family Rhodobacteraceae; genus Amylibacter. The sequence continues at coordinate 1,391 of CAXMSA010000055.1, read as the reverse complement.
AACAGCGCATCCGATCGTTGAACAAATAGCACAAGAGCTGATGACCCCAGGGCGCAGCTAAATAAGGAGATATTTCATGGGCATTCTGGATTTTATAACTGGCGAGTTTATCGACGTTATCCACTGGACGGATGACACTGATGATACGCTTGTGTGGCGGTTTGAACGTGAAGACCACGAGATCAAATATGGCGCAAAACTGACCGTGCGTGAAGGACAAGCGGCAGTGCTGATCCATGAAGGCCAACTTGCGGATGTGTTCAGCCCCGGGCTTTATATGTTGGAAACCAACAACATGCCGATCCTGACCACCTTGCAGCATTGGGATCACGGGTTTGAAAGCCCGTTCAAGACGGAAGTCTATTTTATCAACACCACACGGTTTCAAAACCTGAAATGGGGTACAAAAAATCCTGTGATCGTGCGTGACCCCGAATTCGGCCCTTTGCGCATCCGTGCTTACGGCACTTATGAGGTCAAGGTCTCTGACCCTGCCTTATTTTTAAGCGAAATCGTCGGCACCGACGGCGAATTTACCATGGACGAGATCAGCTACGCCATTCGCAATATCATCGTATCGCGGTTTTCAACCGCTGTGGCGGCAAGTGGCATTCCAATTTTGGACATGGCGGCAAACACCTCTGATCTGGGTAAACTTCTGGCCACCCGCATTGCCCCTGAAATAGCAGAATTTGGTCTGGAACTGCCCAACCTATATATTGAAAACATCTCGATGCCACCTGCGGTTGAAGCCGCCTTAGACAAGCGCACCTCTATCGGGCTGGTCGGTGATCTGAACAGCTACACCCAGTATTCCGCTGCTGAAGCCATGAGTGATGCGGCTAAAAATCCAAATGGCGGCATGGGCGCAGGGCTTGGCATGGGGATGGGCATCGCAATGGCCAACGCAGGCCCTTGGGGCGCACGCCCAACAGCAGCACAAGCACCGACAGCCCAAATGCCGCCACCCCCGCCTACGGTCGAACGGGTTTGGCATATTGCCGAGGCCGGAAAAACCACAGGGCCATTTTCAAAGGCCAACTTGGGCCGTATGGCCGCTGATGGCAGTTTGAAACGCGACACATATGTCTGGGCCGTAGGCTTGGATGGCTGGAAGACGGCAGGTGAAATAATCGAATTGGCGCAGCTTTTCACCATTGCCCCACCACCCCCGCCAAAAGGTTAAAATATGCGCCGCACTGCACTTAAATGGCTTCACTGGCTGTGCCTGCCGTTAATCACCTATTTCTGGCTGGTAGAGCCTGAAGAAAACCGCACTGATCCGGGCGGGGCTTTGTCAACCCACGCAGGTGTCGGCATGGTTCTGGGCGTGATCGTGGTGATCTGGTTTTGCATATATCTGATCAAAGGTATCACCGGTCGGCCCGGCC
>CAXMSA010000054.1:4984-17414 GCA_964195605.1 uncultured Amylibacter sp. | reverse complement strand
TCTTCACCATCTTTGCACACGACATCAAAATCACGACCACCGATATGAATGGTAATTTCCGGCATATTATTTACCCTCCACAAGTGGTGTCAGTTTTTCAAGAATGACATTTACTTCAGTAAGATCCGTTTCACGTTGTACATGTAAAGTTTCTAGTTTGGCTTTCAGTTCAGCAATTTCTAAATTACCATCCGTTGCGCCACTTCCATCAGAAGCGCTGGCGTCCATTTCTTTTATCTTGTCCTGAAGATCGTTAACCTGTTCCAGAGCAGCAGTTTTTTCTGCCTCTACCTTATCAAGTGATGCTTGCAGCTCGGTGGCTTCACTTCCCGTGTCAGACCCAGCCTTTTGCAAATCCGCAACTTGCTTTGCAGTTTCCACTTCTTTTTCGGCTAAAGCGGTTATTCTTGCACGCAGTTTTGATATTTTTACGTCTTTGCCCTTCCGCACTGTTTCCAGATATTTCACCTGCTCAGCAAGCAGCTTGTTTTCTTTCGTTGTCTCGCCAGCTTTGGCATCAACATCCGTATTTTTCAGGGCCGTTTTAAAGCGCTTTTCTAATTCTGTTACTGCCTGCATCATGCCCCTCACGGTCAAACATATCTATTTGATTCGAATTCTTCTTACTTTGATTATGCATTTTTCCCAATAAAAAACAATTCAATGCGATGATAACTTCGCGTAATAGCACACATCCGCTTGACCCATCTCAAATGCTTGCTATCACAGGTACTGAAACACCTTATCTTTTAGCTACTATAAAGGGCCCACCCCGTGGAATTATCAGAGCTTAAAATTCAACATCCCGACCATTTCAAAAAAGCCGCCGCTATTCGCATCATGGCGGCTGATGCCGTACACGCTGCGGCTTCAGGTCACCAGGGCATGCCCATTGGTATGGCCGATGTGGCAACTGTGTTATTTGAAAAACACCTGAAGTTCGACGCAAGTAATCCAAACTGGCCTGATCGTGACCGGTTCATCCTGTCTGCGGGCCACGGATCAATGCTGATCTATGCGCTTTTGCATCTTACAGGTTACAAAGACATGACCATCGAGCAAATCAGTAATTTCCGCCAAACTGGCGCAATCACTGCGGGGCATCCTGAGTATGGTCATGCGACAGGGATTGAAACGACCACAGGGCCTTTGGGTCAGGGTATTTCAAATGCGGTTGGCTTTGCCATGGCCGAACAGGCCTTACAGGCACGTTTCGGTAAAAAGGCGGTTGATCACCATACTTATGTCATCGCAGGCGATGGCTGCTTGATGGAGGGTATCAGCCATGAGGCCATCGGCCTTGCCGGCCACCATGAGCTATCCAAACTGATCGTCATGTGGGATGATAATAACATCACTATTGATGGCACGGTTGAACTATCGGACAGCACTGACCAGCTGATGCGGTTTGAAGCGGCTGGTTGGTCTGTATTTGCCGTCGACGGGCATGATCCTGCGGCCATTGACCGCGCATTGTCCGAAGCGAAAAAATCACCGAAACCATCAATGATTGCCTGCAAAACCCATATCGCTCTAGGCGTTGATGGGGTGCAAGATACCGCTGGCGGGCATGGCTATAACATCAAGGCTGACCAGCTTGTGCAAATGCGCGAAGCATATGACTGGCCCTACCCTGCATTTGAAATTCCAGCTGATGTGAAATCCGCATGGGAGGCCATTGGTGCGCGTGGTGTGGCAACACGTGAAGATTGGAATGCGGCATTTGCAACTTTATCAGCTGCAAAACAGGCTGAATTCAACCGCTGCTTTGCAGGTGAACCTTCCAAGAAGCTATCTGCGGCAATCAAACGCCTGAAGCGTGAAATTTCCGAAACACAGCCGAAAAAAGCCACGCGCCAATCCAGCCAGATGGCACTGGAAGTGATCAATCCGATCATGCCCGAAATGATCGGTGGATCGGCTGATCTGACAGGCTCCAACAACACCCTGACCGCTAACTTGGGCACATTCGAGCCTGGCAATCGCGGTGGTCGCCACGTTTACTGGGGCATCCGTGAACACGGCATGGCAGCAGCAATGAACGGCATGGCCCTACACGGCGGCATTCGCCCATATGGTGGCACATTCATGTGTTTCACTGATTACGCACGCCCTTCTATGCGCCTGTCCGCCTTAATGGAGATCCCCACGGTTTATGTCATGACCCACGATAGTATCGGTCTGGGTGAAGACGGCCCGACGCACCAACCAGTTGAGCATCTGGCTATCAGCCGCGCCACACCTAACACCAATGTTTTCCGCCCTGCCGATAGTGTTGAAACGGCAGAGGCGTGGGAACTGGCTGTGACCTCAACCAAAACCCCGTCCGTCTTGTCACTGACCCGTCAGGGCCTGCCAACCGTGCGCACCAAACACACCAACAAGAACATGACCGCAATGGGGGCTTATGTGTTGGCGGAAGCCGAGAACAAGCGCAAAGCTATCCTGCTGGCCACCGGTTCTGAGGTGGAAATTGCCATGGATGCGAAAGCCAAACTGGAAGCGATGGGTATCGGCACCCGCGTGGTTTCAATGCCATGCTGGGAACTGTTCGAAGCCCAGGACGAAGCCTACCGTCGCCGCATCTTGCCCCCTGGTCCTGTACGTGTAGCGGTGGAAGCCGCATCACGCCAAGGTTGGGATCGTTGGCTGTGCGGCGAACGCGGGTCCTGGAAAAAATCCGCCTTCGTCGGCATGGAATCATTCGGGGCCTCTGCCCCCATAGATGAGCTATATGAACGTTTCGGCATCACTGCCGATAAGGTGGCAGAGGCAGCAAAAAGCCTACTTTAATCTACTTTATCGCTAACATATCGCGCTATATTGACGCCCATGGGTAAAACCATGGGCGTTTTACTTTTTATAATGACCGTAAGCCTTTACCTGTAAAACAACGAAACATCAGGCAGACAACCTGCCTAACGGGGAAGACCATGACATTAAAAGTAGCAATTAACGGGTTTGGCCGCATTGGCCGTTCTACACTTTCCGCTATCATCGAAAGCGGACGTACAGATATTGAAGTTGTCGCATTAAATGCCACGGGCCCAGTTGAAAGTGCAGCACACTTGTTGAAATACGACAGTGTTCATGGCCGCTTCAAAGGCGATATCAGCATTGAAAATGGCGCTCTGAACGTAGGCAAAGGCCCGCTGCGGATGTTTTCCACATATGACCCATCTGAACTGGATTGGGACGGCATTGATGTGGTGTTGGAATGCTCTGGCAAATTCAACTCGAAAGAGGCCTGCCAAGTACACCTTGATCGCGGTGCCAAACGCGTATTGATCTCTGCCCCAGGCAAGAACGCAGACAAAACCGTTGTTTACGGCGTGAACCATGACACATTAAGCGCAGATGACCTGATCGTCTCAAACGCGTCATGCACCACCAACTGCCTGGCCCCTGTTGCCAAAGTGTTGAACGATGCCATTGGTATCGAAAAAGGCATCATGACCACGATCCACGCCTACACAGGCGATCAACCCACATTGGATCGCCGCCACAAAGACCTGTACCGCGCACGTGCGGCCGCCATGTCCTTGATCCCGACCTCAACAGGTGCTGCGGCTGCCGTTGGTTTGGTGTTGCCCGAACTTAAGGGCCGTCTGGATGGCTCTGCTATCCGCGTTCCAACCCCGAACGTATCGGCCGTGGATCTGACGTTTACCACGCCAAAAGATACCACAGTTGAAGAGATAAATGCTGCGATGGAAGCTGCCGCAAATGGTTCCATGAAGGGTATTTTGGAATATGCCGATGAACCATTGGTATCAGTGGACTTCAATCACAGCACATACTCATCAAACTTTGCCCCTGCGCAAACCAAAGTCATGGGTGGCAATATGGTGCGTATCTTGTCTTGGTACGATAATGAGTGGGGCTTCTCTTGCCGTATGGCCGATACTGCCGTAGCTATGGGCAAGCTTATCTAAAATGGGATGACTCGCGTCATTGCGGATCAATTTTTATGACAAACAAAACCGCAACCGTATTTGGTATCTGTCTGTTGGCCGCTATTTTTTATGACGTAACCACGAACGATAGTAGCAATCTTGTTTTTTTGGGCCAAGAGGGCCTGCGGTTGATCGAATGGATCGCTTTTTGGAGATAAGCTGATGGCTTGGAATACACTTGATGATATGGATATGGATGGCAAAAACGTTCTAATCCGCGTAGATGTGAATGTGCCTTGTGAAAACGGCAAAGTTCTGGACGCCACACGTTTGGACCGCATTGCACCCACAGTGCTGGAAGTGTTGGCCAAGGGTGGTAAACCGATTTTGCTGTCTCATTTCGGGCGCCCGACACGCGGTTTTGATCTGGCGTTAAGCACGCAACAGGTCGTGCCAGCTTTGGCACATGTCCTTAACCGCCGTGTACATTTTGCCAGTTCCTGCATCGGCCAAGTTGCCCGTGACAGTGTTGAAACACTACCCGACGGTGATGTTTTATTGCTGGAAAATACCCGTTTTCACGCAGGCGAAGCCCGTAATGATCGTGGCTTTGCCAAGGATTTAGCAGCGCTTGGCGATATATATGTCAATGACACATTCTCCACCGCACACCGCGCACATGCCTCGGTTGCCGCCATTGCCGAACTTCTGCCAAGCTGTGCAGGGCGCTTGATGGAAGAAGAACTGAGCGCTTTGACATCAGCACTTTCAAAACCGGAACGCCCGGTATTGGCGATTATTGGCGGCTCAAAAGTATCCTCAAAACTGGAATTATTACGCCATTTGATCGGCCCGATGGATCAGATCGTGATCGGCGGCGGTATGGCCAATACGTTTTTGGCAGCCCTTGGCCATAATGTTGGCCAATCCCTTTGTGAACACGACATGCAAGATACCGCGCGGGCCATATTGGAAGAAGCCATGGCTGATAATTGCGAGATTATCCTGCCATTGGATGTTGTCACAGCCCGCGAGTTTAAAGAGTTTGCAGAACACCAAACCGTTAACGCAGACGCTTGTCCGCGCGACTCGATGATTTTGGATGCAGGGCAAAAATCCATTGAAAATATCTGCAAACATCTGGATCAGGTAAAAACTGTACTCTGGAACGGTCCCTTAGGTGCCTTTGAAATCCCGCCCTTTAATATAGCAACTGATGCCGTTGCCCTGAAAGTGGCCGAATTAACCGAAGATGGTAAAATATTATCTGTTGCTGGTGGTGGCGATACGGTTGCGGCCTTGAAAAAATCAGGTGCAGCCGATAGTTTTTCCTATATATCAACCGCAGGCGGTGCCTTTCTGGAATGGATGGAAGGTAAAACCCTGCCTGGTGTTACTGCCCTAATCAGCAGTGCCGCATCTTCATGACAACAGATTAACACGAACACATAACGGAACCAAACATGTCGAAATCTTCTCAGACACAACAAATGCAATCAGGTGCAGGCTTTATCGCCGCCTTAGACCAAAGCGGCGGTTCCACCCCCAAGGCCCTGAAACTTTACGGTGTATCTGAAGACGGATATGGCTCTGAGACTGAAATGTACGACCTGATCCATGCAATGCGCGCCCGTATTGCCAATGCACCAGCCTTTACCGGCGACAAGGTTATTGGTGCCATTTTGTTTGAAATGACAATGGACCGCGCAATAAACGGTAAACCCACGGCCACATATCTATGGGAAGAACGCGGTGTCGTCCCTTTCCTGAAAATTGACAAAGGCCTTGAAGATGAAACCGATGGCGTACGTCTGATGAAACCGATCAACGGGCTAGATGCTACACTGCAACGCGCGGTTGATGCCGGTATATTTGGCACAAAAATGCGCTCTGTCATTGATGCCGCTTCACCTGCAGGCATTGCCGCCATTGTGGCGCAACAGTTTGAAGTTGGTCAACAAATACTATCACACGGTCTGATCCCTATTATTGAGCCCGAAGTGACCATTTCCATTGATGATAAAGCCCAAGCAGAAGGGCTATTGCTGGACGCACTTACCAAGCAACTGGATGCCCTGCCCGCAGATCAACAGGTCATGTTGAAATTAAGCCTGCCAGAAAAAAGCAACATCTATAAACCACTTGTTAATCACCCCCGTGTGATGCGCCTTGTCGCCCTGTCCGGTGGTTATAGTCGGGATACCGCAAACCAAATGCTGGCCCAAAATACAGGTGTCATTGCAAGCTTTTCCCGTGCTTTGACAGAGGGTTTAAGCGCCGATCAAAGCGATGACGCATTTAATGCAACGATTTCAGACACAATCGATAACATTCGCGCCGCTTCAATCGCAGGCTGAATCCCTAAGCACATTTTTTGCACTATGTGCATTTTAGGGATTCACAAAGCGAATCGCTTATGCAATGATTCAGTATGAGTTTGGCAAAAGATCAAACCGTGAGGCAGTATGTATAAACAAAACGGCAAATCAGGTGCATTAAGCACAAGTATGTTTTTAGTGACAGCATTGTTACTGATGGCATATTTTGGATTTGCCGCAATACAGGGTAATTTTGGTCATTTCCGCCGCAATCAGGTGAACGCAGAAGCAAAGCTGCTGCAAAAGGAATTGGTGCAACTTCAAACAACCCGCGGGTATCTGCAAAACAGAACCCACAGGTTATCTGATAAATACCTTGATCTTGATCTACTTGATGAGCAGGCCCGCAAAATACTGGGCATGGCGCGTGAAGATGAAATTATCATAAGATAAAGTCTAATATCCCAAGACTTGAAGTATCCCGCTAGGGAATATTCTCTAGCGGGATACTTTTGTAAAAAAAGCACGTGCTTTTTCCACGTAACTTCTCTATAATATAGTTTAACGTTAAACTAGTTTAATTCTGGAGGGGCGCATGGCTGCCAAAAAACAGGCGCGCAAGACAAATACGTCAGGCGAAGAACTGCTGGAACACTATAAAAACATGCTAATGATCCGCCGCTTTGAAGAAAAAGCCGGCCAACTTTACGGCATGGGCGTCATTGGCGGGTTTTGCCATCTTTATATCGGACAAGAAGCCGTTGTTGTGGGCCTAGAGGCCGCAGCCAAAGAAGGCGACAGTCGTTTGACATCTTACCGCGACCACGCCCACATGCTGGCTTGCGGTATGGACCCAAAAGGCGTCATGGCTGAACTCACCGGCCGCGAGGGTGGTTATTCGCGCGGCAAAGGCGGCTCAATGCACATGTTCTCAACCGAGAAAAAATTCTACGGCGGCCACGGCATTGTCGCGGCCCAAGTCCCCATTGGCGCAGGCCTTGCCTTTGCCGAAAAATATAATGGAACCAACAATGTTAGTTTCACCTATTTCGGCGATGGTGCCGCCAATCAAGGCCAGGTCTATGAGGCCTTTAACATGGCAAGTCTGTGGAACCTGCCGGTAATATTCGTGATTGAAAACAATCAATATGCAATGGGCACATCCCTGCAACGTGCCTCATCCAGCCCCGAACTGCACACCCGTGGTGCGGCGTTTATGATCGAAAGCGAAGCTGTGGACGGTATGGATGTGCTTGCCGTGAAAGAAGCGGGGGAACGCGCGGTTGCCCACTGCCGTGCCGGCAAAGGCCCATATATCTTGGGTATCAAAACCTACCGTTACCGTGGTCACTCGATGTCAGACCCCGCCAAGTACCGCACCCGCGAAGAGGTGCAGAAAATGAAAGATGAACGTGATCCAATTGATCATGTGCGCGAAATGCTGGAACAAGGCAAACACGCCACCAACGAAGACTTGAAAGCAATTGACAAAGAGATCAAAAAAACCGTGTCAGAAGCCGCAGAGTTTGCCCAAACCAGTCCAGAGCCGTCCATCGACGAGCTTTACACTGACATTTTGCGCTAAGGAGAAATAACCATGGCAATTCAAATCCTTATGCCTGCCTTGTCCCCTACAATGGAAGAAGGCACACTGGCAAAATGGCTTGTTAAAGAAGGCGATAACGTTAAAAGCGGCGATATTTTGGCCGAGATCGAAACCGACAAAGCAACGATGGAATTCGAAGCGGTTGATGAAGGTGTCATCGGTAAAATTCTGATCGCGGAAGGCACCGAAGGTGTGGCCGTAAACGCTGCCATCGCAATCCTCTTGGAAGACGGCGAAGACGCCAGTGCCGCGGATAGCGCAACTGCAGCCCCTGCCCCTACAGTGGCCCCAGCAGAAACAACCGCAACAACACCAGCTAAAGCCATTACCCCCGTGGATGTCCCAATGGAAGACATCCCCGAAGGCACCACATTCACTGCGACCACCGTGCGCGAAGCCCTGCGCGATGCCATGGCCGAAGAAATGCGCGCCAACGAAAAAGTATTTCTGATGGGCGAAGAGGTCGGCCAATATCAAGGTGCTTATAAAGTGTCCCAAGGCCTACTTGATGAGTTTGGTGAAAAGCGTGTCATCGACACACCGATCACCGAACACGGCTTCACCGGTTTGGCTGTTGGCGCCGCTTTTGGTGGCCTGAACCCCATCGTTGAATTCATGACCTTCAACTTTGCCATGCAGGCAATGGATCACATCATCAACTCTGCGGCTAAAACACTTTACATGTCAGGCGGCCAAATGGGTTGCCCAATTGTATTTCGCGGCACCAACGGTGCAGCTTCGCGCGTCGGTGCACAGCACAGTCAATGCTACGCCGCATGGTACGCCCAAATCCCGGGCCTGAAAGTGGTAATGCCCTATTCGGCTGCAGACGCCAAAGGTCTGTTAAAATCCGCGATCCGTGACCCGAACCCAGTGATTTTCCTTGAAAATGAAATGATATACGGCACCAGTTTCGACGTGCCTGATCTGGATGATTTCACTGTGCCGATCGGTAAAGCCAAAATCTGGCGGACAGGCGACGATGTTACCCTTGTCAGCTTTGGCATCGGCATGAAATACGCACTGGAAGCCGCTGATAAACTGGCCGAAGAAGGCATATCCGCCGAAGTTGTAGATCTACGTTCCTTACGCCCTATCGACTACGACACACTGATAAATTCAGTAAAGAAAACTAATCGTTGCGTCACTATTGAAGAAGGCTTCCCGGTTGCCTCTATCGGCAATCACCTGTCTGCTGTGATCATGGAACGCGCCTTTGATTATTTGGATGCACCTGTGATCAACTGTACTGGTAAAGACGTACCAATGCCTTATGCTGCCAACCTTGAAAAGCTTGCACTTGTGACCACGGACGAAGTAATGGCCGCCGTCAAACAAGTCACGTACCGTTAGGAGAATACTGATATGGCAATCCAAATCCTTATGCCTGCACTTTCCCCAACGATGGAGGAAGGCACACTTGCTAAATGGCTGGTCAAAGAAGGTGATAGCGTTAAATCGGGCGATCTAATGGCAGAAATTGAAACCGATAAGGCGACAATGGAATTTGAAGCCGTCGATGAAGGTGTAATCGGTAAAATTCTGGTAGCCGAAGGCACGGAAGGCGTGGCCGTAAACGCCCCCATCGCCATCCTTCTGGAAGATGGCGAAGACGCAAGTGCGATGGATAACGCAAGCTCTGCCGTTGCAGCACCAATAACGGAGCTTACTGTGGAAGAACCCGCCGTGATAGCTGCTGTCGCGGCACCTGCCCCTACTGCAACACCAGCAAAATCAGGCGACCGCGTTTTTGCAACCCCGCTTGCACGGCGCATCGCCGCCGACAAAGGCGTTGATCTGGCAAGCGTCACTGGGTCAGGTCCACATGGCCGCATCATCAAAGCCGATCTTGAAAACGCAGCTGCCGCACCCAAAGCCGCAGCACCCGCCACAAAAGTCGCAATCGCATCTTCCGCCAGTTCTGACAGCGTTAAAGCCATGTATCAGGATCGCACTTATGAGGAAGTGCCGCTGAACGGTATGCGCAAAATCATCGCAGCGCGGCTCACCCAAGCCAAACAAACTATCCCACATTTCTACCTGCGCCGCTCAATCCATCTGGACCGCCTGATGGAAGCCCGCAAGGAAATGAATACAGCCCTTGAAGCCAACGGCATCAAATTATCCGTTAACGATTTCATCATCAAAGCTTGTGCCAAAGCCCTACAAGACGTGCCGGACTGCAATGCGGTTTGGGCCGAAGACCAGATATTGAAACTGGAACCCTCTGATGTTGCCGTGGCCGTTGCCATCGAAGGTGGCTTATTCACGCCAGTTCTGCGCGATGCGGACACAAAATCAATTTCTGAATTATCACGTGAAATGAAAGACTTAGCAGGTCGTGCCCGTGACAAAAAACTTGCCCCCCATGAATATCAGGGCGGTAGTTTTGCCATTTCTAACCTTGGTATGATGGGTATTGAAAACTTTGACGCGGTGATCAACCCGCCGCACGGTTCAATACTGGCAGTTGGGGCCGGTATGAAAAAACCGGTGATTGCCGACGACGGCAGCGTCAAAACCGCCATCGTCATGTCTGTCACCCTATCGGTTGACCATAGGGTTATCGACGGTGCATTAGGGGCCCAATTCCTGGCACGTGTCGCACTATATCTGGAAAACCCACTGGCGATGTTTGCATAGAAAAACAGAAAAGCCCCAAAACATCACGTTTCGAGGCTTTAAAAATAATGTGAAATTATCTCTATTTCGCCAATATCTGATTCATAGATTGCGCAGGCTGTGAACATCCGGCTTCCCCGACTATTTTGGCTGGAACTCCTGCGACTGTCTTGCAAGGCGGCACTTCTTGCAACACCACAGAACCCGCGGCAATGCGGCTGCAATATCCAACTGTGATATTGCCCAGAACCTTGGCACCTGCCCCAATCAAAACACCGTTTTCGATGTTTGGATGGCGGATATCATCCTCTTTACCTGTGCCGCCCAAAGTCACTGAATGCAGCATAGACACATTATCGCCCACACGCGCAGTTTCCCCGATCACAATAGAATGGGCATGGTCAATCATGATGCCTTTACCAATGCGGGCAGCAGGGTGAATATCGACGCCAAAAGCCTCCGAGCTACGCATTTGCATGAAATACGCCATCTCTTTACGGCCCGCATTCCACAGCCAATGTGCCACACGGTAAGCTTGCACAGCTTGAAACCCTTTGAAATACAACAAAGGCTGCAAAGGGCTGTGGCAGGCAGGATCACGTTCCAGTATTGCGGTGATATCTGCGCGCGCATCCCCGCCCAATGAAGCGTCAGCAGCATAAGCCTCATCAACAATTTCACGTAGAATTTGCGGTGTCATCTCATCACTGGATAACTTTAAGGCAATCCTGTAACCTAATGTTTTTTCTAAACTATTATGATGCAATACACCAGAATGCACCATCCCTGCCATCACCGGTTCACGTTCAGCCAAATCCTTTGCGTCGCGTCTGATACGTTCCCAAACCGGGTCTATTTCGTGTATACTTTCTGCTATCTGAGCCATGTTCTAGCCCCCTGTCATTGATACGTTTGAGTCTCAATGTAGTACAGAATTGACATCGTCAACACAAATCATGTTTAGTGATGCCCAACATGACAGACCTTGAACAAAAAAAATTCACAAAACAATTGCACGCAATAATCGCCGAATTACAAGCCATCGAGGCCGCCACTTCCGATAATCGCGCAACAGTCACCCTTGACCAAACCTCTGTCGGTCGTTTGTCACGCATGGATGCGATGCAACAACAAGCTATGGCCAATGCCACAAGTCAAAGGCGCAAAATCGAAATTGCCCAGGCTAAAGCCGCTTTGGAACGTATAAAACAGGGTGAATTCGGATATTGCGTTGAATGCGGCGAAAACATCGCGCCAAAACGCTTAAGCCACAATCCATCCATTGCCACCTGCATCACTTGCGCCGCAGGATAAGACAATTCTGACCTAAATACCTTAAGCACGCCTTAATATGCGTTCAAAAACAACCTTCAAACAATGCGCATACTCTTTGTTGGATAAAAATGGTTCCGGCTCTTTGGGTAAATCCATACAGGCCGAGGCCAAATTGCCAAAACCAAAACGCAGATGATAAACCCCGAAACGTTTACCGTATTTATCTGCCGCATGCGCCCAATCAAAGACCCTATCACATAAATCTACCCGCATCACAGCTTCAACCGCCAGTAAACACCGTGCCAAAGTCACAACATCAATATGTAAAACCGCCCGCATTACACCGCAGTTGGTGGTGTCAGAGTAATGACATGAATAGCAATGCGAATAGTCCCGCTGACAAAATCACCACCCTCGGCACTTAGCAATATCGGCGTATCAGACCAATAGGTCTGCGGTTGCCCGGTCAGACCCTGAACAAATGTGTTTTTCCAATGTCCAAACCCACTACCATAACTGTTATCAGCCCCCGAAACCCCCAGTTTAAAAGTAGTCGCCCCTGAAAATATGATCTCTTTCGTGATCCGCGCAGTAATTCCCACCACACTACTGTGATCAGGAATAACCACGCTAGTCTGATTAGTCGCCCCCGCAGTTAACACATGGTCAAACTCCAGATTAGTCATTTTAGCAGAGGCAAGATCAGGGTCGAC
>CAXMSA010000054.1:0-4844 GCA_964195605.1 uncultured Amylibacter sp. | reverse complement strand
AAACCCCTGCTCCAAAACGCAAAGAGACCATCTCATCTATCACCCATGCAGACCATCCATCAAAAGCTGTCACAAAGACCCAGCCACCATTCAAGAACAGTGCGACCCGATGATCTTGTCCGGCCCAATCCCCTGTCGCTGCCACAGCTACCGCCAAGGCCCAAGCGTTCGGCGTCACCGCATACATGGTCAAATCCGCCAAGATATAAGCCCGCCAATTTTGCGGCGGCCCCTGCATCACAATACCTGCCACAATAATTCCACAAGCATCGGCCTTTTCCCCGCTGGTCGTCGGTGGATCAACGGCTACAACCACGCGGTCAAGCGTTGGTGCCGCATCGACCCGCCCCGTATCCAGATCAGACAGGTGCCACAAAGCCCCATCCACATCTTCCAGCAATGCGCCGTCCAGTTCTTGGCGCCCCAACCGCGTGTCGCCATATTCTGCCGTCACCTTATCCAGAAAAGACTGCGCCAGATTAACCGCATTGGCCGCAGTCGGTGCCGTGGTCATAACCACATCTGACCCCGTTAAAATCTCATGCAAGATCGCTACATTCTTTGGTGTTGTCGTCACCACCTGACGCGGGTCATCCCCTAATCGCAAGGCAAACTGTAGCATATCCCAGGCCTCACGGCCCTTTTTCCATTTTGCCAGTTCATCAACCCAAGCCCCGTCAAACTGCGGCCCACGCAGGCTTTCAGGATCACTAGCTGAGTAACACGTGGCCACCGCGCCGTTCGGCCAAACCAACCGGCGGCGCGTGGCTTCCCATTTCGGACGACGGTCAGGCGGGCAGCAGGCCAATATGCCGCTGTCACCAAACACCATCACTTCGCGCACCTGATCATAAGTCTCGCCCACCAATGCAATCTGTCGGCACTTGCCGCCGTCCAGTGGCCGCGCGCCTTCCACTTGGGCGCGCACCCATTCGGCACCGGCGCGGGTTTTCCCGGCACCACGCCCGCCCAGAATAGCCCATGTTGACCAGTCGTCCTTCGGGGCTATTTGATGCGGCAAGGCCCAGAACTCGAACATCCAGGGCAAAGCCTTTAACGCATTGGCACTCAGGCCAGACAGAAACGCATCAACCTCTTGCTCGCACACGTAAGTGAGCAATTCTGCCAAGAATTTCTGATCGCGCGTCACCGGCATCATGCGCGCCTCCTTCGATGACGCCATTGATGGTTTCAAATTGTTTTGCATATTCCGCCTCTTGTTTGTTGGCATGGATCAAGGCAGCCTCATAATGACACATCAACTTTGATACATTTGTTGGCAATTCACTTACCGTCAGATCGCCACCTAAAAGGCCGATCGCATTCAACAGATTTTTAGCAAGCCTTGCATAGTTCTCTTGTGCAAACGCCAGCCTATCGGCCTGCGCTTGTAATCCCTCAGGGATATCTTCAGTCATGTAGTATGGCTTCCTCTCGGGTTGTCCCGTCGAGCAGACATGGCAAAGCAGCGGCGATGAAACCACTGCTTACCCACTTCTTCCAGCTTGTCACAAGGTATACTTCCGACCGTTCTCAAAGTCAAAATTTTCAACCATAGGGTGATCGTTCTTACAGATAATCTTCCATTAATAGATACCGTAAAGTATTGATATTACTTATTATTACCTGCCGCCTTGCGCCGTTTAGCTTCGATCTTGCGCCACTTGATAACATTGGCATTATGTTTGCGCAGGCTTGCAGCAAACGCATGTCCACCTGTACCATCCGCCACAAAATACAGGTTATCTGTCTTGGCGGGGTTCATCACCGCCTCAATCGCTTTGCGCCCCGGATTTGCTATTGGCCCGGGTGGCAGGGCAGGAATAATATATGTATTATAAGCCGTTTTCTTAGACAACTCACTGCGCCGCAACCCACGCCCCAATGGGGCCTTACCTGCGGTCAACCCGTAAATCACAGTTGGGTCAGTTTGCAACTTCATCCCCTTGTTCAAACGATTAACGAACACGCCGGCAACCTCGGCTCGTTCCGATTTCACACCGGTTTCTTTTTCAACAATAGACGCAAGGATCAGCGCTTCTTCGGGCGACTTAAACGGTAGGTTATCCGCACGACCTGCCCATGCTTCTTTCAATATTTTACTTTGCGAAAACTTCATCTTTTCAACAACATCGCTGCGCAAACTACCCACACGCACCTCAACCGTATCAGGTGCAAGGCTGCCTTCCCTAGGCGCTTCCAATGCAGGCCCGGTTAGAAAATCTGCCGCATTCAAAGCTTCAATTATTTGCCAGCTGGTAGTCCCTTCAGCCACTGAAATCTGATACGAAATCGGTATTTTTGCCTCTTTCAGTTTCACATAAGCCTCAGGCGCTGTCTCACCCACAACAAAAGACGCCAGAACAACATTTCCACCATCACTGGCAGTACGTTCACGTAAAATCAGTTCAGCAGGGTTGGAAATTTTCACATTATAACGTGCGACATAACGGAAACTGCTACGCCCGCCCTTAGTCACTATTTCCAGAATTTCAGCCATAGAGGCTTCTGCAGGGATTTCATAATTACCGAACTTTAGCTGGCTGCTTTTGCCAGTATAATTTGATCCAATATTCATAACACGGCTGTTGCTGATAGCCCCTAATGCGGCCAATTCATTTGACAGTTTACGCACAGTTCCGCCACGCGGCACCTCAACAAAGATCGCGTCTTGCAAGGGCCCAGCCTTGTAAAATTCGGCCTTCCCCCAATAAACCAACCCCGCAAGGCCGATCATCAAAACGATCAGCAGGTTGAAAACATTTGCCGCAAAGTGTTTGTTCATGCGCTTAACCGTTAACCTTACCCATGACCAGCGACGCATTGGTGCCGCCAAAACCAAACGAGTTTGACAATACAACATTTATCTCGCGCTTAACCGCTTTATTTGGCGCCAAATCCAACTCAGTTTCCACATCCGGATTATCCAGATTAATCGTCGGCGGTGCAATTTGGTCGCGCAAAGCCAAAATGCAGAAGATTGCTTCCACAGCCCCTGCGGCCCCCAGCAAATGCCCGATGGATGATTTTGTTGACGACATCGTCACACCTTTCACCGCATCACCCAAAAGCCGTGTTACCGCCCCCAACTCAATCGTATCAGCCATCGTTGAAGTGCCATGCGCATTGATATAATCAATATCTGACGGCGTAAGATTTGCCCGTTTCAAAGCCGCAGTCATGGCCCGGAACCCACCGTCACCATCAGAAGACGGTGCTGTGATGTGATACGCGTCACCAGACAGACCGTAACCCAGAATTTCCGCATAAATCTTCGCACCGCGTGCCTTAGCATGTTCATATTCTTCCAGAACAACAACACCAGCACCTTCGCCCATAACGAACCCGTCACGGTCGCGATCATATGGGCGTGATGCATTTTCAGGATCATCACGGTGTGATTTCGACAAGGCTTTACAAGCGTTAAATCCGGCAATGCCTATTTCGCAGATCGGGCTTTCCGCCCCGCCTGCAATCATCACATCCGCATCATCTAGCATGATCAAACGTGCGGCATCGCCAATCGCATGCGCGCCCGAAGAACAAGCCGTTACAACCGCATGGTTTGGCCCTTTAAAACCGTGGCGAATAGCAATTTGCCCGGACACCAGATTAATCAAAGCACCGGGAATAAAGAAAGGCGAAACCCTGCGTGGCCCACGTTCCTTTAGGATCACAGCTGTTTCAGCAATGGATTTCAACCCACCAATACCAGAACCAATCATAACACCGGTACGCTGCAGGCTTTCCTCATCCTTGGGCGTCCAACCTGCATCTGCAACCGCCTGATCTGCGGCTGCCACACCATAAAGGATGAAATCATCCACCTTACGTTGCTCTTTGGGTTCCATCCAGTCGTCAGGATTAAACGTCCCGTCAGTGCCATCACCATATGGCACTTCGCAAGCATAATTCGTGCCCAGATGGTCTGCATCCCAGCGCGAAATTGTGCCTGCAGCGGATTGTCCGGCGATTAAACGTTTCCAAGTTTCTTCCACACCACATGCCAGTGGTGAGACCATTCCAAGTCCTGTGACAACAACGCGACGCATATTTTTACCTCATAGTATTTCTTATCTTCAAAACCCTAATTACCCCGCTGATCAAATTTCAGCAAGCAATCAACCGCAATTAGGCCGATTTTCGCAAAAAAAGACGCGCCCTGCAAAGGGCACGTCTTTCAAAACATCAAAGTTTTAAATTCTTTAGCCGGCTTCAGTGATAAACTTCACTGCATCGCCAAATGACTGAATTGTTTCAGCCGCATCATCTGGAATTTCGATGCCGAACTCTTCTTCAAAAGCCATAACCAGCTCAACTGTGTCCAAGCTGTCTGCGCCCAAGTCATCAATGAAAGATGCTGTTTCAGTTACTTTTGCTTCGTCAACACTCAGGTGCTCTACAACGATTTTCTTTACACGATCTGCGATGTCGCTCATGTTTTTGTCCTCATATTGCGGGGTGTTCCCCTTGGTTTTTCATCAATACCCGTTTTCAGGCATCGACATCGGCCATATTTCTACAACCACGGCTCCAAAAGCGACCCCGCCTTTGGTTAATCTCCGCCGCGCTATAGCATAAAGAAACGCATTGGCAAATGGTTTCGAGGCCTAGGGGCAATATAGTCAGCACAAATCAGCCAAGACAAGTGTGTTACATGCACTTGTGTTTCATTATTTCTTAGCTAATGTTTTTTTCAAATCAATACGGAGAAAAACCATGACATATGAAAACCTAGAACTCTTTATCAACGGGAAATGGACACAAGGCACATCTGGCAAAAAACAGAATGTAATCAATCCCGCAACAGAAGAAATCATCGGCGAACTTCCACACGCCTCTAC
>CAXMSA010000053.1:0-17434 GCA_964195605.1 uncultured Amylibacter sp. | reverse complement strand
TCGGATGATTTAACACCGTCCAATGCACCGATCTGATCCAGCATTTTATCCAGTTCCGCCGTGGTGCCCGCCGCAATCTGCAACACTAAATCAAAGCGACCAGAGGCTGTAAAGGTCTCTTCCACATGGAGGATCGCTTTTAGCCGCCCGATAATGCTGCTTTGCTTGTGTGGGTCAATTTGCAATAGAACCGTGGCGCGGATGCGCGTGGCGATGGCAGCATCGCTTAGGCGTACGGTATAGCCCGCAATTACGCCGCCACGTTCCAGCCGATCTATGCGCGCCTGCACAGTGGTACGGGCAAGGCCAAGGTCGGCGGCAAGGGTTGAAAACGGCAACCGCGCATTGGCGGCAAGTGCCGCAATCAGTTGTTTATCTGTATCATCCATCGTATATTTTGCCCATTATTTCGTCATATTATACAATAATAAACACAAATCGCCCATATTGCCGAGTGTTTTTTATACATTTTCACGCCAGAGTGGATAAAAAAAGGATATGGGCAATGGGTTTTCAGCAAGCTATTTGGCAAACACGTGATGGATTTTTACGCCAGTTCGGGCCGGATTTGCCCGTGGCATTTTTTGACTCAAAAGCATTAACGGAAACCGCCAATATGTTTTGTGCAGGTTTCCCCGGGCTTGTCACCTATGCGGTCAAAGCCAATCCGACAGCGCGGGTCTTGCGCGGGTTGATTGCAGCCGGGATGAAAGCATTTGATGTGGCCTCACCAGTGGAAATTGATCTGGTACGCGGTTTGCTGCCAGAGGCGGATTTGCATTACCACAATCCTATTCGTTCGGTTCAAGAGATCAGACATGCGGTGGAAAATGGCGTGAGCAGTTATTCGGTTGATCGCATGGGTGAGTTGGAAAAACTGTTGGCGCAAATTCCCGCCGCTTGCGAAATATCTGTTCGCTTGAAGCTGGATCTGGCGGGATCAGCTTATAATTTCGGGGCGAAATTCGGGGCCGATGAAGATGCATGCGTCACCCTGTTACGCCGTATTATGGACTGCGGTCATGTGGCCTCTATGACGTTTCACCCCGGCACACAATGCATTGATCCGCAAATATGGGCGGCTTATATTCAGGAAGCGGCTGCGATTGCCAAACGGGCGAAATGCGCATTGTACCGCTTGAATGTAGGCGGTGGATTCCCAAGCCATCGCTGGGGTAAACAGCCTGATCTGGCGCCTATTTTTGATATGATCAAACGCTCGCATGCGCAGTGCTTTCCTGAAGGCCATGCAATGTTGGTCTGCGAGCCGGGACGTGCTATGGTAGCTGATAGTTTTAGTTTAGCTTTACGCGTTAAGACATTGTCATGTAACGTTATTTACCTTAACGATGGTATTTATGGCGGGCTTGCAGAATTTCGCGATATTGGACATATCGAACGCTATCAGGTGATTTCGGCACAAAACACCCCCCTATCACAGACCCATAAAGATTTCAGTATTTTCGGGCCGACCTGCGACTCGTTAGATCATCTGGCCGTGCCTTTGCCTTTGCCCGCTGATATTGCAGAAGGTGATTACATTTTGTTTGAAAACACAGGTGCCTACACCCATTCTATTGCAACACGGTTTAATGGCTATGGGGACGTGAAAACAGTTGAAATATCTGATACTTAAAGTGCGAAGCGCATCTTAAAATACGCCGCCATTTCATCATAAGCTTTCTGATCGAAATGCCCAATCAAAAGTGGCAAGTAAACCGCATAGCACTGCCCGATCAATTTTTCCGCCAAGGTAAACGTATCGCGGTCAATGCCCGGCAATTCCTGGATCAATAGAATTGCCGGGCCATTACCTGCAAAATACACATCGTGTGAAACCGTTTCACCCGTGGTTAACGGGGCATCGAAATAAAATTTCTGGAAGTCATCTGCTTTCCTTCAGTTAGCCCCGTGTCGCGGCTACCTCTGGATTGACCAAAGCTTGGTCCGGTGCATTCATCACCGCAGGGTCGTTGGGTGCGCGGGCAAAGACTTCATGCACCATATTGGCAAAAAAAGCCATGTCCAACGTGTCATAGGCCGGATCAAAACTGGTTTGATCCCAGCGTTCGCAGAAATTTTTGCAATCATCAAAATATTTCTGACCTTTATACATCTCGCGCTTGTTCGGATTTGCGCCCACATGCGCGCCAAAATAAGCCAGTTGAAAATCACCATGTTTTTCCACCACCCAGCGGCATTGTTCGCGCACAAAAGGTCTTAGAATAGTGGCCGCATATTCATCATGGTTGTAAGGCGCGTATATATCACCGATATCGTGCAACAAGGCTGCAACCACCCAGTCGATATCCGCCCCGTCGCGCCATGCACGTGTCGCGGATTGCAAAGAATGCCCAAGACGGGTGATCTGGTAGCCAGACAGGCCTTCATCCAGTTCAACCAAAGCCGTCATCAAACGGTCAGCCGTGCCTTTGGTGTGTTCAATCTCATGCTTGGTCAGGAAATCGTAATCTTCCTTGTCGCCATCAATCATTTGGGTGAATTTAACTTGTTCCATCATATTTCCTTTGCATAGATACCATCATTTACCTTTGCCCCAGACATCATTACGGCAGCTTGAATATCTCTTAGTTTATCATAAGTCTCAAGCGCATCTGGGGTAAAATTACTTGTCGGCGCGGCATATGTCTTGAAATGACCCTGTGTGCAGTTACCACGCGCAGGGATAGCGTAATCCAATCCGCCCGTTTGTTTTTTGATATGCGGCGTCAGATAACGGATCGCCACACCGATACGCCGATCATAACTTGCGTTCGGGCCGGAACCGTGGATGGTCAGCCCGTGGTGCAGGCTTAATTGCCCTGGGGCAAGCTTTACCGCAACTTTATCTTCATCTGCCACATCCACCGCAATTTCCTGTCCGCGCGACAGCAGGTTGTTTTCGTCAAATGTATCTTCATGTGGCAGGATAGGATTTTTGTGGCTACCTTGCACAAAATCCATACATCCAGTCTGTGTCGTAACATCAGATAATGCCAACCATGCAGTGACCAAGCCGTCAATTTCGCCCATGCCCCAATAGGTCAGATCCTGATGCATTGACACAATATGGGTCGTTTGGGGTTCCTTAATAAAAAATTCTGTCGAATAAAGCATGATATCGGGGCCTAATACGCCCTCAACAATATCCAGAATAGCCGAGTTCAGACCTATATCGCAAGCAAGCGGCATCACGCATTGCGCATTGATACGTTTGTAGGTGTTCAAAGGTAATCGCAGGCCGTTATCCAGCCATTTGGTCTCTAACGCTTCCAATTCATCGCGCCAATCCTTTGCTTGCGCCGGCGAAACAGCCTGTATTGGAAACAGATAACCGTCTTGCCAATACTGATCTTTGTATCTTTTGCTTAACAGGTTGTCGACCAATTCCACCATAACTGTTTCCTTTCGCACATATGCAAAGCCTGAAATCAAAATCTGGCTTTGGCTGTTCCACATGCGACAGAACAATCTAACAGCGACATAGCATTTGCGTGAATGGGGTTGTTTTTTTACAAATCTATGCAAATCATTAGATATGAAAAACAATAAACCCATCAATCATATCCTTGTAATTGACGGCACCCAAAGCCGTATGGAAAAGGGCCATGAGACAAATGCGGGGTTGCTATACAAACTTTTGCATGAGGTCAAAGACCGCAACTCGGAAACCCTTTGGTATCACCCCGGTGTGCAGGGCCACGGGCTGTGGAACTGGGTCACAATAGCCAGTGGATGGGGCATCAACCAGACCATTCGCGATGCATATGCACACCTGAGTCGCCAATATAAACCCGGCGACAAAATATACCTGTTCGGCTATTCACGCGGGGCTTATGCGGTGCGCTCATTGGCTGGTATGATCAATGTATTGGGGCTGTTGCGGCAAGAGGAAACCAGTGAAGCACATGTCAGGCAGGCGTTCAATATGTATGAATGCGAAGATGACATGCCCAAGATGGAAGCGTTTTGTGACGCTTATTGCCATCTGAAAATTGATATAGAACTGATCGGGGTTTGGGATACGGTCAAGGCTTTGGGAATTGATTACCCGCTGTTAAGCCACCTTGCCCCTATGGCCACTGAATTTCACAATGACCGTATCGGAAATCCTGTGCGCAATGCGTTTCAGGCACTGGCCTTGGGGGAAACCCGCAAGGCGTTCAGCCCGGTGTTATGGCACATGGAAGACGGCTGGAACGGACATCTGGAACAAGTCTGGTTTCGCGGCGCCCATTCCGACATTGGCGGCCATGTCTGGACTTTCCCTAAAGCCCGCCCCTTATCAAACATACCCTTGGTATGGATGTTGGAACGCGCCGCAATGTGCGGCCTGAGCCTGCCTGATGACTGGCAATCCCGTTTCCCTTGTGACCCAAAGGCCCCGAAGCTTGGCGACAAGCGAGGATTGGCGAAGTATTTTTTATTCCGCAAGAAGCGTAAAGTCGGGCAATATCCGTCAGAATATCTGCATTCCAGTGTGTTAGACTTTAATCTCGGACTTGATCTAGGCATTCCGGTGCAGGAAAGCCGCGCGAAAGGGTGAAATCTTTGCGCTGTTCTGTTGCCCAATCTGTTGAACTGTGGCACAAAGATTTCAACTGTTGGACTATTTTATAACAAGGTGAAAGAATGACCGACTATAATACGGCACGCACGACAATGGTAGATTGCCAAATCCGCCCTTCTGACGTGACCAAATATCCTATTATTGAAGCGTTCCTGACCACCCCGCGTGAAGCCTACGTGCCATTAAGCGACCGTCCTGTCGCTTATGCGGGCGAGCATATAGCATTGAACAGTGGCCGTGTGCTGCTGGACGCGCGCACTTTCGCCAAAATGCTGGATGCTTTGAACGTGCAACCCGATGAATTGGTCTTGGATTTGGGCTGCGGTCTGGGCTATTCCACCGCGATCATAGCAACAATGGCCGAGGCGGTTGTGGCGGTTGAAAGCGACACAGGTATGGCCGCAAGTGCCACCGACACACTTTCAGAACAATCCGTTGACAATGCCTTTGTCACCACCGGTGATCTGACCCAAGGCAATGCCAAAAACGGCCCTTATGATGTGATCATCCTGCAAGGCTCAGTCGATGAAGTACCAGATGCATTAACAGATCAACTAAAAGATGGCGGCCGGATTTGTGCTATTTTCCGCGACGGATCATATGGCGAGTGCCGTATTGGATATAAATCACACAAAAAGCTTTCATGGCGCGCCGTTTTTAACGCATCTGCCCCACTTATTAACGGCTTTGAAAGCAAACCAGAATTTAACTTTGCATAAGCCAAAGCCACTTTAAAACCAAAGCCACAGGGAACAGCTCTAACCATGAGAATGAAACGCGCAACACTTTTACAAGCCACCGCAGTTGGCATGCTCATGGCTATGACATCCCCTATTTCGGCAACCACCCTGACCGATGCGCTGATACAGGCCTACCAAACCAATCCTGCTTTGCGGGTGGGCCGCTCTAGTCTGCGGGCAACCGATGAAACTGTGCGTCAAGCCAAAGGTGCTTTAGAACCATCGTTCACAGGAAACATTTCTGCAGACCGCTTTGAAACCCCAAATCCAAGCGTAGATACAACACCCAGTACCAGCGCATCGATCACAGCAACCTTACCGATCTATGCGGGCGGTACTTTGTTGCGTGGCATAGAACAGGCACGGTTTAATGTTCTGGGCGGACGGCAATCGTTAATATCCACAGAACAATCCGTACTGCTGGATGCGGTTACCGCTTATATGGATGTGCGCCGCGACCAACGTAATGTGCAACTGGCCAACAACAGCGTCAAGGTTTTGAACGAAGAAGTGCGTGCCGCACGTGAACGTTTTGAAGTGGGTGAGGTTACACGCACGGATGTGGCGCAAGCAGAATCGCGACTTGCCGCTTCTGAAAGCGGATTGCAGATAAATATTGCCGCACTGAAGCGTTCGAATAATTTCTATATTGCGACGATCGGATCAGCGCCTAAAAATTTACGCACACCGCCTGCGGCCCCAAAACTGCCAATCTCGGCCAATGCGGCTGAAGCCATTGCTATTGCCAGACACCCGTCGATTTTACAGCAGCAATTTGCTGTAAAAGCTGCGGAAAAATCCGTTGGAATTGCCAAGGGCAACAAAGCACCTGTCATTTCGGCCAATGCCGGCGTGTCGCGCAGTAATAATAACAACACAACTTTTGGCGGTGGCAGTGACAAACAAACCCAAGGCCGTATTGGATTTGATATTGACCAGACAATCTATAGTGGCGGAAGGCTGAACAGTGCCCAACGGCAATCTTTGGCCTTACTGGATCAGGAAAAAGCCAACCTGCAATTGACAGGGCTTCAGGTGCGCCGGGATGTCCATAGCATATATGCAACATGGGTAGCCTCTAAGGCCAATATCGTGGCTGGCCGCAAACAGGTGCGTGCGGCACAAATCGCATTTGACGGTGCCAGCGAAGAAGCCAAACTCGGCGCACGGACAACTTTGGATGTATTGAATTCGGAACAGGATTTGTTGCAAGCGCAATCTGATCTGGTCACAGCTATTCGGGATGAATACGTGAATGCGTACGGCGTTTTATCCGCAATGGGCTTACTGACAGTCGAACATTTAGGGCTTGGCATTGAAAGTTATAACCCTGATGTGAGCTACAAAAAGGTAAACGGGGTTAATAAATTCGGGCAAAAACGCCTGGAAATATTTGAAAAGCTCAAGAAATTAGGTGGAAACTAGGTGCAGAGTGATGCGAAATTGCATCGCCTGACATCAACACAATCTAATATTGATATTTCTATAACCAGTTTTAAACAACATCGTTGTTTGAAACCACAATCTTAAGTACAGTTCAGGAAAATAATAATACTGAGGCGCAAATGTCCGAAGCAGAAAAATCTACAGAAATTGAAGATGTCCTATCATCCATTCGTCGTCTGGTCGCAGATGGTTCGCACGCAGCAATGGAACCCGAAAAACAGGTAGATGTTAAACTTGGGTCATCGAAGCTGCAAACCGAATTGGATGTAAATGTCGAACCGACGTTTGAAAGCGATGTGAAACCAGATTTCCGACCCAAAAATTTCGTTGATAAAATCAATGCTTCTATCGCAGAAATCAAGCGACAGGAAAAAGATACGCCAAATGCAAAAAACGAACCGCAAATAACCTCTGCAGCAGCTGAAACACATACAGAAAACCAGGATGATACGCCGGCGCCAACAGCAAAGGCTGAACAAGACAAACCTGCAACTGTTGAGCCGGTCGTTATCGCACTGAAAAAACCAGAACCCCTTGTCCTGCGGGCCGATATGGCAGCCACGTTGAAAAAGGCACCTGTTGAAGAGGTTGAGAATGCCGAACCGGTTGTTGTTACCGTTTTCCAGGAAATGCCAATGGATGATGATCTAGAAATAGTCATGCCCGACGACATCGAAGATGATGAGGTCGCACTTGAAACTACCACCGCAGCAAAACATTCCGCTACCGAACCATCCATCAGCGAAGACGCTTTACGCGAAATTGTCTGTGAATTGGTGCGCGCCGAATTACAAGGTGATTTAGGTGATCGGATCACCCGCAATGTGCGCAAACTGGTGCGCCGCGAAATTCACCACGCACTGGCCACACGTGAATTAGACTAGCTAACGGGCTAACGAGAGCAGCAGATCAATATCCATATGGGTCTCAATATGATCAGCTAACGCATCTAAAACCTGATCTATTTGTGCAGTATAACTGAATGACGCAGGCGATGCCCCAAGACTTGTCAGATAGGCCGCGCGAAACCCGTCCGCCGAAAACAGCCCGTGAATATAGCAGCCCAATATCCGCCCATCCAGTGAAGCCGCGCCTTCGGCCCGCCCATCAATATCCAACCACGCACGCGCACAATCCGGGCCTTTGGTATTGCCGATATGAATTTCATACCCGGTGACTATATCACCGGTTTGACGATAAACCCCCGAGACCTCTGCCAGATGCTTTTTCGGGTGCATAACCGTCGTGACATCAAGCAAATCCAAGCCCAAATGGCTGCCCGCAGGCCCCTCAATGCCTTCGGGGTCATGTATTTCTTTGCCCAGCATCTGATAGCCACCACAGACCCCCAGCACATGGCCGCCACGACGTACATGTGCCGCCAGATCAATATCCCAGCCCTGCGCATGGAAAAAAGCCAGATCACCTGTGGTGGATTTAGAACCGGGGATCAGGATCAGATCCGCATCCAGTGGCAAAGGCTGGCCCGCAGGGATCATATGCACATTGATATTCGGATCTAAGCCCAATGGATCAAGATCGTCGAAATTACTAATCCGTGCCAATTGTGGCACCGCGATTTTAAAACCCGTTGTTTTGATCATGCTGGAAATATCCGCGGCATCCTCGGCCGGTAATTTGGCGGCATCAGCAAACCACGGGATCACCCCAAGATTGGCCCAACCTGTGCGCGTCACAATTTCGGCCAGTCCTTCATCAAACAGACTTATATCACCGCGAAACTTATTGATTGCAAAAGCTTTAATGCGATCCCTGTCCGCGTCTGGCAGGATCACATTTGTACCAACAATTTGCGCAATAACCCCGCCGCGATCAATATCTCCTAGCAGAATAACGGGTACGCCAGCGGCTTCTGAAAAGCCCATATTGGCAATATCACCTGCGCGTAAATTGGTCTCGGCCGGGCTGCCAGCACCTTCCACCACGATCAGATCAACGCCCTGCCCCAAACGTGTAAAGCTTTCCAGAACCGCCGCCATAAGCGTTGGTTTCAGCTTGGCATAATCACGTGCTTTCACGGTTGTCAGGCGTTGCCCCTGCACAATAACCTGCGCCCCGATATCGGTTTCAGGCTTTAGCAAAACCGGGTTCATATCCGTGATCGCAGGCACATTGCAGGCCATTGCCTGCAATGCTTGTGCGCGACCGATTTCACCGCCATCGCTAGTCACAGCTGCATTGTTTGACATATTTTGCGGCTTGAACGGGCGCACCCGTAAGCCCCGCCTTACAGCGGCACGGCAAATCCCTGCCACAACCATTGATTTGCCTACGTTTGATCCAGCACCTTGGATCATAATGGACTTTGCCATGTGCCGCCCTATAGTTCGGTTGAAACGTCATTGGAAAAACCAGATGAACACCCCTGCCCACCTGCTGCTTGCCGCTGTTGTCTTTGCAAAACCAGATAGCCCGAAAATCACAGCCGCTGCAATCACTGGTGCGCTTTTACCCGATCTTTCTTTATATCTACTGGCAGGTTTCAGTCTGTTTGTTCTGGGTAACGGCCATGATTACGTCTTTAACCAGCAATATTTCTCGCCGCTTTGGCAACAGATTTTTGCCATTGATAACTCTTTCATCCTATGGGGGTTGCTTGCAGGTTTCGCATTTTGGGCACGCAAACCATGGCTTGTCGCATTAACTGGCAGTGCTATATTGCACCTGTGCTTCGATTTTCCACTGCACCACGATGATGCACGGATGCACTTCTGGCCTGTCAGCAACTGGATATTCGAAAGTCCGATCAGTTATTGGGACAGCAGGCATTACGGCCAGATTATATCGGTGCTGGAATATATATTGGTTATCGGGGTTTTCATCGTGCTATGGCGGTGCTTCAAATCGCCCAGAATGCGCATGGTCTATGCCCTGCTTGCCACCATAGAGATCGCCCCGATTGTGATATTCACCCTGTTCTTCTGATCCAACCAGCTTTCCCCTTGCACGGGCCATTTCCTATTGTTATAGCCAGCAAACACCAAAGAACGGCGAGTTGGCGGAGTGGTTACGCAGCGGATTGCAAATCCGTGTACACGAGTTCGATTCTCGTACTCGCCTCCAATAAATTCAATTACTTACACATAGAATACATTTTATATTTATTTTTTAGTGGCGATATTGGTGGCGTTTTTCACTATGTATAAATCTTAAAACACCCCTGAAAATGTAGAAAGTGAACAGGGTCCGTTGTTTTTCCCTTCAATACTCGTGATATGATAAGATAACATGCGCGTAAAATTTACATTTTGTGACTTAATAGCGAACTCAGTTTGCAAGTTAAGGATGCGCTTGCGTTATCTTGTGTATTTTATGAAACCAGCTTCAACTGATTTTTCGTATGTGCTGACATAACCCGAACTTCCCTCAACTTTGGAGCTGCTGCGCAGCTATATGAAACGTTGCCGTTTAGTCCAGATGCGGCGAAACCATGAGCCAGAATGGCTTCTATGCAGGACATAACTGCCGTTCGGTTATTGATCCCAAGTGATACTTTCGGCCTTAACCTGCCCTTCGATCATGACTGGCAGTGCTGCACTGCAGCTCGCCAAAGCGGTCTTAGGTGGATTGTGCGGCATTTCCGGGTGCCAAGGTCGGCAGAGCGGGATTTTTCTGCCGCTCGCTGGAAGTCAAAATTCACTTCCTTTTGGTTGGGCTTTCCTGCACCCCTGGTGGGAATCCAACAGTGGTGCAACTGCTGTGAATTCATATATAGCTCCGCATTCAGGCCCCGCACCGTGGATACATGCGCTGATATTATCACTCACGCATATAAAACCGCACGGGCCAGAACCTGCAGACCTGCCACTAGATCCACCTCGGCGGTATCTTCATCAAAGGCGTGGCTTATCCCGCCGATTGATGGCACGAACAGCATCGCCACTGGCATCAGTCGCGCCACGTTGGTCGCGTCATGTAACGCCCCTGATGGCATCAACCGCCACCGTTCAGAGGCAACCAACTCTGCTCCCGCCTCCAAAGCGGTCCGCAGACCGTGATCCATGGCAACCGGTTCCAACCCTAACAACGGCCCGAATTCCAGTGACACTCCAATACCTTCACTGATCTCACGCGCCGTCGTGCGAATGATCTTTTCCATCCGCTTCAATCGCGTGGCATCCCCATCCCGCCATTGCATTGAGAACACTGCCCGCCCCGGCACGATGGACGAAGCGTTGGGGTGAAGCGAGACATGACCGATGGTCCAGACCGTGCTTGGCGTAACCACATCACGGAACCGTTCGTTGATCGCTAAATTGAAGGCTGACAGAGCTTGAAACGCATCACGCCGCAGATGCATCGGCGTTGTGCCCGCGTGATTTTGGCGGCCCCCAAAAGTTACTCGCATATCGCGAATGCCGACAATATCAGTGACGACACCGATCTGCTCATTGGCGCTGTCCAGTGTCGGCCCTTGCTCGATGTGCATTTCGATGAAACCGCTGAATTGCGCTGGATCAACGAAATCGCTTGCTAGGCCCGCCATGCATCCGCGCGCCTGGGCAAGGGTCATCCCCTGATGATCGGTCAGAATGTCGGCATCGGCCAGCCCGATTTGCCCAGACCATACCGCACTGCCTGTGGTTACACCAAACCGGCCTTCCTCATCTTGAAAATTAACTACTGAAACCGGTGGCCCACCCACTTCACGTGAAGCCCGTGCCACTTCCAGCGCCGCAATCACCCCAAGCGCGCCATCCAGCCAACCACCTTCGGGTTGGCTATCGCTGTGCGAACCCAATAGCAGAGATGGCCCGTGCGCCAACCCGAACAGATTACCCACCGGATCAAAGCGGGTTTGCAGCCCCGCCTCTTCCATGCGTCTTGCCAGCCATTTCCGTGCGGCAATGTCAGCATCACTGTAAGCGGGGCGCACCACACCCTTGCCCACGCCGGATGCCCCAAAACTGCGCAGGGTGTGGAGATCTGTCAAGAACCGGTTTGAATCGATTTCAATTGTCATGCAGCCTGTCCAAAAATATCTTCGCGATGCTATCCGCCGGCATTCCCCAAGTAAATGCCCTTACAGGCATGTTGGGGCTGTATTGTGCGCCATTCAAATCCTGTGTGCGAGTCGTGCGGTAAGCTCCTTAGATGTGGCTTCAATATCTTCAGTCCAACTTCCGCTATGTGGATTTTTCTACCTCTCGTTGCGATGTCGAGATGGGGTGAAAACGGCCCATAGCCGACACCCTAAATTCGTCTGTAATCAGTAGCGCAATTTCCCCATTGCGGCCATTATTGCATCGCACAACATTTCTAAGTATAGGCAGATGTAAGACTGAACTCCAAGCCTCTATACAATATAATTTAAATATAAGTGTTTAGGAAAAACTTCGGATATTTGACTTAATTAGATGTTGCTCATCCATCCGAGTGAAGCGTCGGTATTGCCTTGTGGTTTGTATTCGGCACCAAGAGGGGCGGTGTAGCCAAGTTTCTTTACCACTTCGAAGATATACGTGTATGCGACTTCACCATGATCTGGAGCCCCTCTATCTGGAACAGAGGCAAATTGGATATGGCCGATCCGTGGCATCAACGCCTCAATACGATGGGTCAGATCGCCCTCCATTAATTGAACATGATAGCAATCGAACATGAGCTTTATGTTTGAGGCTCTAACTAAATCCATCACGCTCAAAGCCTGTTTTGTCGTCGTAAGAAAATACCCTGGGGCGTCATATTTATTGAGGGGTTCGATGAGGATGGTAATGCTGTGTTGCATCGCCTGCTTGCACGCATATTCCAAATTGGCAACAAAAGTTTTCTGGGCCTCTTCACCGCTGGCAAACCCAGCCATGACATGGATGTTTTTCGTATCAATCACTATGGCATAAGAAATAGCCTCGTCAATCGCGGCGCGGGCCTCACCCTCACGCCCAGGAATTGCACTAAGACCGTTGTCCCCCGCCTTAATATCACCCCGGCGGGTGTTTAAACTCAGCATTGCCAGACCAGTCTCTTCAAGAGCGGCCTTTACATCCAAGCTCGATACCTCAAATGGCCAGTGGCATTCGACCGCATCGAAACCCGCTATTTTGGCTGCGCGAATAGCATCTGGCAATGAGCGGTCATTCCAAAGGAACCCAAGGTTGGCTGAAAACTTCATGTATCCCATTCCACATCAAATTTCGTAATAAGCGCCTGTACCTCGGCAGGTTCCAGAGTGCGGGGGGACAAGCCGCGTGTGAGCATTGCAAGATGCGCGTTATCTTCAAGTTCCTCAATCGCATTGCACGCGGCCTCTACGTCTTTGCCTGCGACAACGGGTCCGTGGTTTGCAAGCATCACCGCTGCGCGTTTTCCAGCAAGTCCCCGCACGGCCTTTGCCATGTCTGGGTCACCTGGCATGAAGAATGGCAAAAGCTTTACTTTGCCCAGCTTCATAATAGCGTAAGGTGTGAGCGGCGGTAAAAAATCATCCTCATTCGCATCTGGCATCATCGATAGGGCCACCGAATGGCATGCATGTAGATGAACCACAGCACCTGCCGTACTGCGTGTGTCGTAAAATGCACTATGCAAAGACATCTCCTTTGTTGGCATGTCACCATCAATCAAATTTCCTTGCGGATCAAAACGGCTAAGACGTCCAGGATCGAGGCGGCCAAAACTGGTACCGGTGGGGCTGACGAGTAACCCGCCATCTGATGTGCGCGCCGAGATATTTCCGGTACTGCCGCCTGTCAGGCCCCGATCAAACATCGACTTTGCCAGCAAACAAATCTGCTCTCTCAGTTTGGTTTCTTCGCTCATAAAGCATCCAGTCTTGTCAGTGCTTGTGTAAAAAAAGTCTCGGTACCAAAATTACCTGATTTTAACGACAAAGCAATTTGATATCCCTGAGAATGACAAAAGGTCCAAGGAACGCCTGGTGCAATTTCGGGCCCGATTTCTAGCCGTGTGATATCAAGCGCCTTGGTGACAGCGCCAGAAGTTTCGCCACCCGCGACAACGAAGCACCGCACGCCAACATCTCGCGCTGCCAAGGCACAGCTCGCCAAGGCTTGTTCGACTATTTTACCAGCTGTGACAGCACCCAGTTTATCTTGTGCAGCTTTCACGTTTGCAGGATCAGCCGTTGCATAGATTATCGGTGCTGCCGAATGATCTTGTGTTGCGAGCCATTCGATCGCCGCTTGCGGGCCGTTTTCGGCAAGTTCTAACGGATCAAGACGGAAAGACGGCGCACCGCCTTCTATATAGACAGACACTTGTTTGTTCGTCATTGCAGAACAACTACCAGACAAAACGATACTGCCAGTCCCAAGCTGTGGTTGTTGATCCGTCATGGCATCTGGAGGAAGCAGTCCCTCGGCCATATATAAGGCCGGCAAGGGCATAGCGATAGCTGATCCACCCGTGATCAAAGGCATATCCATACATGCTGATGCGATCACTTCGAGGTCAGTGTTTGCGACTGCGTCGACCACCACATGCGCAATTCCTTGCTGCTTGAGTGAGCTCAATTCAGCTTGCAATGCTTGTACACCTTTTGCCACCGTCAACCGATCAACCAATCCAACAGGGCGAATCACTTGAGGTTTCAAAAGACGCATTAGGTTGCTGTCACGCATAGGAGTAAGCGGATGATCCTTCATCGGACTTTCGGCCAGAGGTTGCTGCCCAACAAAAAGAGTTCCCATAAAGATAGACCGTCCATTTTCAGGGAAGGCAGGGCAATAGATTGTCTGATCAGTATTAAGGTCGGCCATCAGAGCCTCGGCCACGGGACCAATATTGCCGTCTGCGGTGCTGTCGAAGGTCGAACAGTATTTCCAGAAGAATCTTTTTGCGCCTGCTGAGCGCAACCAGTTTAGTGCAGCGCGTGTTTCTGCCACTGCTTCGGCAACGGGTGCTGTGCGTGATTTAAGCGCGATGACTTCGAAAGCAGCCGTGTCCGTGGGTGGTTCGGATGGCACCCCGATCCGAAGTGATACCTTAACGCCACTGCGCGCAAGCATGCTTGCCAAATCCGTAGCACCAGTGAAATCATCTGCAATGCATCCCAAAATTGTAGTCATTCTTTCATTCCCTATTGCTCTGCTTAGAGCGCGCCACCAAAGGCTACGTCTTTCTTGGTAAAGTTAGGCCTGCATTTTTGGCGTAAACTTTGGCAACGGCTGCATCATCTTCCATGCCTAACCCCATGTCTGCGGCCGCCACAAACTGCTGTAAAGCGGCTGTTGTGATAGGTGCATTGAACTGGGTTGTTCTGGCGACATCAAGAACAATTCCAAGATCCTTGGGCCAAATATTTACCGAACTGTGCGGCGTGTAATCGCCAGCAGCAATATGTGGCGCGCGATTTTCCAGCATCCAACTCGTGCCCGCGCATTTACTGATCACCTCGACAAATTTATCAGGAGTGACACCTTGCGTCATACCAAAGGTTAACGCCTCTGCCATGGCCGCAATATGCACGCCAGCCAGCAGTTGGTTCACCGCCTTCATCGCACTGCCCGGGCCCGCTTCGTGACCCAACTCAAACACAGTTTCAGAGATACTGTTCAAAAGGGGGCGCGCAGCGGTGAAAGCGTCTGTCGATCCGGACGCCATAATCGACAGTTTCCCATTCGTAGCTTTGATTGACCCGCCAGATATTGGTGCATCAAGATAGTGAACACCAAATTGTGCACAGCGGGCTTCCATTTCTTTGGCGAAAGCGGGGGGAACAGTTGCACAGGCGACCACAACAGAACCAACGCTAAGATGCGCAACCATTCCTTCTTCACCGAACAAGACGGTCTCTGTTTGTGCAGCATTCAGTACCACCACAGCAACGGCGTCTAATTCACTCATAGCGTCGGAGAGTGCACTTACTTGCCCACCTTGATCACGAAACTTGGTAGTTTGTTCGGGACTTATATCGACACCCCAAACCGTGTGGCAATCTCGAAGACAAGATGAAGCGATCCCATACCCCATAGATCCAAGACCAATGACCGCAACTTTGCATTTCATACCATCCATCTCCTTCATATCAGTTTCCTTTCATCCAATGCTAAAGCCACAGTACAATCTCTGGATTGAAGAGAACAAGAGCGGGTTCAACTGTCTGTATACAGATAAACGGCAATTTGGCATTGGGGTCTTACTGCTCATCTGGTTTCATTTAAGCAGCGGAATTAACGTGCTGCAAGCACCTTTGTTTCACGGTTCCCCTTTTTGCTTTTCCTCTTTTGCACAGCGGCAAAGCGTCCCGATGGCAATTAACAGCTTTACCAACGTGTCCTTACTAACAACCGTTTGATTGAAAGCTTAACATGATAATCTTCGGTGAGCTTGAGCTTTATAATTTTTACATGCAAATAGAGTTAGAGATCTACCCTTTGCCATAAAGCTTACCATTCAGAGACGAATGTCCGCTATGCAGATGCTCGCGTGAAGATGCAATCATCATGAATGTCCGCTCTCCGCCCAAACTTCCCTTTCAATCATGCGCAAGGCAGTAATCCACCAAATACATTGCTACTACTTTCGCGCCCTTATCTCCCTCTTATCAAACGGCGCTATTTGGACCCATAGGCGCTGACGTCAGACAAGTAAGCTACATTTTATTTGTGAAAACATAAGTCATATTCATCTCCTCGTCTGTGCTATCGCCCCTGTTGTTTTATCGCCGTGAAATTGAGAATTTTCTAAAACTTTGATATCAGGCATTCTCCATT
This sequence comes from uncultured Amylibacter sp., assembly GCA_964195605.1. Lineage (GTDB taxonomy): Bacteria > Pseudomonadota > Alphaproteobacteria > Rhodobacterales > Rhodobacteraceae > Amylibacter. The sequence continues at coordinate 983 of CAXMSA010000053.1, read as the reverse complement.
TGGACATCGATAGGCTGATGGGTTAGGTCACCCGTGTTGACATTGCTTGTGGGCTAGTCGCAGGTTCCAACCGACCCCGCTGCGCATATCCTTCCATCGGCCCAGGTTGCGCCGCTCAGGTTCGCGCCAGTAAAGTTCGCGCCGTTAAGGTTAACGCGATCCAGGGTCGCAGCATTCAAATTCGACTCGCTCAGGTTCGCGTCAGTCAAGTTCGCGCCAGTCAGAACCGCGCGGCTCAGATTCGCGCCGCTCAGGTTCGCGCCGCTCAGGTTCGCGTCATTCAGTCTCGTGTAATACAGGGTTGCGTTACTTAGGTTCGCATCGGTAAGGATCGCGTTGATCAGGATCGCGCTGGTCAGGTTTGCGCCACTCAGGTTCGCGCCACTCAGGTTCGCGCCGCTCAGGTTCGCGCGAGTCAGGTCCAATTCGCTCAGGTTCACGTCACTCAGATTACATCCTTCCCAATCAACTTCCTTGCCTGCAGGATCGGTGCATGCAGCCATTGCCGGGAACGCGGCCCCGAGCAAAAGGGCGGTAAGAGCAATCATTATGGAATTTTTCATAGGTAACTCCTGTTTTGAAAGCTGTTGACGATACACGATTTCCGTTCAAAATACAAAGAGGGTCAGATCCGCGCTGGCATTGCAAAGGTCCTGAGGAGCGTAGATTCGTTGGCAAACGAAGGTGTCGATGTTCTGGTTAAAACATTTGAGTGGGGAGTTGTCGGTGCGTTCATTGACTTGATGGCGACGCCGTCAACCAGGCCCGCAAAAGCAGACTTTCGCTGCGTTACAGAATAACGGTAGTTTGGACTCAGAGCGGACATTCGCTGCATGTGCGAAGTCTCTGGCAGAATTGCCCAAAGCAGCCGTTCACTCTGACAGCGCACTTTCCCTCGAACTGATCAGACCGCCGGCCCCCTGATATTTTCGGGTTTACACAAATACAGAATGAACGAGGAGCACTTCGTCACTTTACGGCTC
>CAXMSA010000052.1:0-17716 GCA_964195605.1 uncultured Amylibacter sp. | reverse complement strand
ATGGAACATCTGGTTAAAGTCGTGGTCTATATCACCGATGTGCGCCACCGCGAGGCGGTTTACCGCACTATGGGAACATATATCAAAGGCGTGTATCCGGTCTCTACCGGGCTTGTGGTGCAGGCTTTGGCCCGGCCTGACTGGTTGGTGGAAATTGACGGCACAGCCGTGATCCCTGAAGGTTATGAGCCATGACGTTTTCATTGATTGCGCGCTGTAAGGACACGGGCATGTTCGGTGTGGCCATTGCATCATCCTCACCCGCGGTTGCGGCGCGCTGCTCTTATACCCGTGCGGGTGTGGGGGCTGTTGCAAGCCAAAACATTACCGACCCCACGCTTGGGCCATTTGCACTTGATTTGATGCAAGGCGGAATGTCAGCGGGGCAAGCCATAGCAGGTGTGCGAGATCAGGGGCGGTTCATCGCATACCGCCAAGTCTTAGCCGTGGATAAAGTGGGCAATACAGCCATTCACTCCGGCCCGCATTCGCTGGGAATCTGGACACAAGCACAAGGCGATAACGTTGCCTCTGGCGGGAATTTGCTGGCCAATGACGGGGTGCCTGCGGCGATTGTTGCAGGCTTTGAAACTGCCACAGGGCATATTGGCGATCGTTTGATTGCAGCAATGCAGGCAGGGTTGGCAGCAGGTGGAGAAGCTGGGCCGATCCATTCGGCGGGCATGCAGGTTTGTGACACTGTAAACTGGCCGGTGGCCGATCTGCGTTGTGATTGGACTGAAAATTGCCCGATTGAAGCAATTGCAACCGCATGGAAAATCTACAAACCACAGCTTGAGGCCTATGTGCAACGCGCCTTAGACCCACGCGAAGCCCCGTCTTATGGCGTGCCGGGGGATAAATGATGGCTATAAACGTGGTGGATATGCAAAAACAATTACAGGACTTGGCCGCTTTACCGGGGGACGCGCCTTACGGGTTATCAGGTGACTTCTACACTGCGCCCGAATTCTTTAAATGGGAAAAGCAGACGCTGTTGCATGATGGCTGGCACTGTCTGGGCCGCATGGATGAAATCCCCAATGTGGGGGATTACTATACGCTAACACTGTTGGATGAACCGCTTATTATTGTGCGTGATACCGCAGATACCGTACAAGTCTTGTCCAACGTCTGCCGTCACCGCGGCATGCCCGTGGCCTTGGGGCAGGGCAATACAAAGCGGTTTGTCTGTACCTATCATTCCTGGACATACGGGTTGGACGGGGATTTGTTGCGCGCGGCACGGATGAAAAACGCGGGCTTTGATGCGGATAAATGCGGATTGCCGCAAATCGCCTGTAAGATCTGGAATGGGTTTATTTATGCGTCACTCAATAACAACCCTGCGCCGCTGTCAAAAATACTGCATGACCTGAACACACTTATCAGCCCCTATGACCCAAGTGGATACCGAATTGTGCATTCCGCGTCAGAAGTATGGCACACCAACTGGAAATCATTGGTTGAGAATTTTATGGAAGGGTATCACCTGTCTGTGGTGCATCCCCAAACCCTGCATGGTTACACGCCAACAGGCCTGTCGAAAAAAGGGCCGTCGGGGCAGGGGTTTACCAGTTATTTAGCCAACTACCCTGATCAGGCTAGCCAGCGGGGGCATGGTGCTGTGGGTCTAACGGATGTGCAACGCAGACGCTCTACACTGTTTGCCATTTACCCAACGCAGGTGGTCAGTATTGCCGCCAGCTTGCTGGTGTCTTTATCGATTTTTCCATTGGGCCCTGATCAGATAAGGGTGCGCTGGACGCTCTCAACATATGGCGATGATCTGGATGAGGCCACACTCAAAGAACGTATTGCTCTATGGAACGAAGTGAACCGCGAAGATCGCGAAAAGCTGGAATTGATGCAAGCGGCCCTGTCATCAAAATTCGCTATCGGCGGCCCCTTGGCCGGTGACGATTATGAAGGCACAGTGCGGGATTTTCAGACATGGCTGGCGCATTTCGTATAAATGGGCTGATCAATACCTGCACTGCAAGCCACCATTGGCATCCGTAGGGCTTGCATTCGGTTTTTTATTGGTATCTTTTTTACATAACTGGACTGTTTATGCGGTTTTACCCCGTACACTATAAAGAATAGCAGAAACACGCGAGTTATTATCTGCACTTTGTTTTGTAATCTTAATGGTCGAAAACTGCAGATATCTTTCTAATCACTGATGATATTAGTGAAATATGGTACTTGTTAGACACGACCTCTTGACCTTACCACCAATCAACGCAAAGCATTAGGGATGCCGTTAAGATTTACCATAAGACAGTTAGAGTATCTGGTCGCCGTAGGGGAAGCGGGCTCTATTGCCGAGGCAGCTTTGCGGATCAACGTATCTTCACCCTCGATTTCAACCGCGATCAGTTCGCTTGAAACCGAGTTTGGAGTGCAGCTGTTTGTGCGTAAACACGCCAAGGGCTTGTCACTGACGCCAGGTGGGCAGCGGATTTATAACAAGGCCAAGCATATCCTAGACAGTGCCGCATCTTTGCATGATCTTGCGGGTGAAATTTCTGATAAGGCGCGCGGGCCGATCAGTGTGGGATGTTTTATAACGCTAGCGCCCTTAATCAGTGCAGCTTTGCGGCGCAGTTTTACTGCGGAATATCCCGATGCTTCGGTCAGTCTATGCGAAGGGCACCACTCAAACCTGTTGAATATGCTGCGTCGTGCGGAAATTGATATTGCTATTACCTATGATCTTGAAATGCCCAAAGATGTGGCGTTTGAGCCGCTAGCTAAATTGCCACCTTATGTGATGGTCAGTGCCGGACATCCCTTAGCTGGCCGGGATGGGGTGCATTTGCAAGAGCTGCAAGATGAAGCGCTTGTTTTACTGGATTTACCGATGAGCCGCGATTATTTTTTGGCGATGTTCTATAATCTGGGCATACGTCCAAAGGTTTCAGACCGCACTTCTGACACATCTGTTGTGCGCTCACTTGTGGCCAATGGTACGGGTTACAGTCTAATCAATGCCCGTACCCGTACCGATACGGCCCCTGACGGGCAAAAGCTGGCATATTTACGCTTGCTTGGTGATCACAAACCAATCCGTATTGGGCTGGCTACAATGCAGGCTGATTATAAATCGCGGATATTGCAGGCTTATGAAAATCACGCACGCCAGCAAATCGCGACTGGTCATGTGATTGGCATGTCGACAGAGTCAAAGCAGGGCACATAACGGGTATAAGGCAACCTTTGGTATTTCTTACTTTACGGAGTAGCAGAACTAAAGTCCCGCAACCAGACGCTCAACCAAGATACCAAGGGCGGCATCGCATTTTTCCAGTTGCTCAACACTGACATATTCATCAGGTTTATGGCCTTGCGCCATGGAACCCGGGCCGCAAATCACGGTCGGGATGTCCAGTTTTTGGTCAAACAATCCACCTTCGGTGCCAAAAGCTACTTTGATGGTGCCGTTGGCACCGGTAAGGGATTTTACAAAGCCCACGACGTCGGCGTTTGTGGGGGTATTTAATCCGGGGTAAGTAAAGGCGGTATTGATCTTGATATTTGCCTCAGATGCTTGCTCTCGGGCTTTTTGAGTGATCTTATCTGCAGCCTCATGCATCTGTGCTAAAATCTGACCCGGATTGTCTTGTGCTATATTGCGTATTTCAAAATCCAGCGTGCAAAGATTGGGGACGATATTAACCACCAGCCCGCCATTGATTTTACCCACATGCACTGTTGTGTAGGGCACATCATAATCGGCGTCTTTTTTACCAGTTTTGATAATTTCCGCCTGAATATGGCGTAATTCGGTGACAAAATCTGCGGCCAGATGAATGGCGTTTAACCCTGTCGGGGCAAGGGCTGAATGGGCCTCTTTTCCGATGCAATCAGCGTGCAGAGCCATTTTACCCTTATGTCCTGTGGCCACGGCCATACCAGTGGGTTCCCCGACAATGCAAAATAATGGGCGGAACGGGGCGTTTTTAAGCATGTCTATTAGGCTTCTCACCCCGATGCAGCCGATTTCCTCATCATATGTAAATGCAAGATGTAATGGTGTTTTCAATGGCTTAGTCGACGCTTTTAATGCTGTAGATAGGGCTGAAGCGATAAAGCCTTTCATGTCAGTTGTACCACGGCCATATAGCCGCTGATCTTTTTCAGTCAGCTTAAATGGCGGTACAGTCCAGTCTTGCCCTTCAACAGGCACAACATCTGTATGACCTGATAAAAGCACACCAGCACGGTCTTTAGGGCCTAAAGTGGCGTAAAGGTTAGCTTTGGTGCCATTTTCACTTTTGATCAAGGTTAGCTCTGCGCCAGCCCCTTTCAACAGATCTTGCACATAATCAAGCAGGCCCAAATTTGAGCGGTGACTGACAGTATCAAAGGCGATCAAACGATCCAGAATTTCTATGGTTTTCATGTGTCTGACTATGGCGCAGTGTGGATATGAATGCCATAGAAATTAATATTTCAACGGGCCTATTCAGGTGCAAAGCCTGCCAGCAAATGCCGTATTCCCAAAATCGCTCCGATCACAATTGCGGCCAAGGTTATTGGTGCTGAGTATGCAAGGGTGGAAAATGCGCTGACGCCCTGACCAATTGAACAGCCTACAGCGATCACGCCACCTATGCCCATCAGGCAAGCGCCTGTCACCTGGCGGCCTAATTCGCGGGGGTCTTCACAAGCTTCCCATCTGAAGTGGCCTTTGATTTGTGAACCGATAAAAGCCCCGACCATGACCCCAAGAACAGAGCCTGTGGAAAACCCGAAACCCGCACCTGAGGATGTCATAAGAAACAATAACGCAGCCCCAAGCGGGGCGGTGTATGTGTGGCCGCGCAGGGTGATTTCTTCGAAACTGGCTTCGCGTAAAATACTGGTCCCCCAAAATGCACTGGCAATAGCAAGACCTGCGGCAATGCCCCAGAACACTTCAATCTTGCGCTGTCTTAAGGGTGTATAAGCCAAGGCCCACAGAATGAGGGCTGCCGCTATTATTATTGCAAATAATAGCGGTGGTGCATCGGTCATGTCTGATAATAGATGCGCAATGCCTTGCGGGGCGGTGGCGTCTTCGGTTGGGAAAAGTATAATGCGCAACGGTGCCAAGGGACCGTTTAGGGTGAAAAAGCCAGAAATAGCGATGACAATGACAACAACCATTGCCCGTAAATCTCCACCGCCAAAACGGGCTAACGCACCAAAGCCGCAATTGCCTGACAAAGCCATGCCATAGCCGAATATCAACCCACCTGCGATGCTGGCCATGGGGTTCCATTCTACGCGGTGGTATAGGGTTTGCCCGATATCCAGTTGACCGAATGCATCTAAGGTGAAAACGCTTAGTATTGCGACACCTAGAACAACGCCCCATAACCGCAAACGGCGTTGATCCTGCCCCATATAAGCACTTTCAATTGCGCCAAATGTACAAAACTCCCCTAAGCGTGCCGCAAGGCCCAAAATAGTACCGCCCGCAAGGCCCAATAGTGCAGACAGAAACATATAACTCATCTTCGCGTCCTCCCAAACGTTAAGATATAGGCTTATTTATTGTTACAAAATTCTTCGTAAAGCAGGCTGATCAATTTAAAAACTTTGGGGTCTTTTATCGTATAAAAGATCGCCTTACCATCACGGCGATAATCAACGATGCCTTCCAACCGCAAACGGGCCAGTTGTTGACTGACCGCGGCTTGGCGTGAAGATAACAGGTTTTCCAGTTCGGTTACTGATTTTTCGCCTTTGACCAGATGACATAGAATCATCAAACGGCCCTCATGCGCCATGGCTTTCAGGAAACCTGCGGCAGCACGACCACTGTCGAACATTTCATCTATATCAAAGTCTTCTAGTAAATCTGCGTTCAAGCCCATTTTTAAAACCCTAGTAAGTCATCTTCTATTGCGGTAATACCTGCGCGGGCGCATGCATCGTCTATATCTCCACCTGGTGCCCCCGATACGCCAATTCCGCCAACAATGCTACCCTCTGCTTCAACAGGCACACCGCCACCAAGGGGTAGGGCTTTTGAAATGAAACGAATACCGTAAGCTTCCTCACCAGCCTGGGTCACATCACTGAAACTAAGTGTATCGGTGCGAAAGCTGACAGATGTCCAGGCTTTGCGCTTGGCGGTCTCTTCAACATGTGGGCCTGCAAAACGATCGCGAATAAAGGCTTGTGTCACGCCAAAACGATCCACAACCGAGACGCCAACCATATAGCCACCATCTCGGCAGTGGTTCATTGCGGCTACGGCCATTTTTATGGCGATTTCGGGTTTCAGTACTTTGAATTCAACAAAGGCGTCATCTTCACCCGCTTGTAGCGGTGTGGCGAAAATCAGAGCGGCTGTTAGTAATTTTTTCATGATGCGTCTTTCACAGTTTGGAATTCAGGAAGGGGTTGCAGGATGCGGCCAAGTAGGCCCCAAAAGAAATCTTGCCCTGGATAACCCTCAATACGGCCAACTTCTTTGCCATCGTCAACAACAACAAAAGTAGGGGTGTAAACCGGGTGGGTTATCAGTGTCAGGGTGTCAGAAATGGGATCATGCACATCCAACCTGAAAAGGGGGGCAGTGCGACCTTCGGGGGTTTTGGGATAAATCTCAGAAAGTTCTACATTCCATTTAGCACACCAATAACAACCCGCTTCTTCAAACATCAATAGTTTTACCTCACCTGCCTTTACGGACAGGGGATTAAACAGAAATATCAATGCAAGTAGTCGGGTGATCATTGACGGGGCCTTAATAACATATATAAAAAATGTAATATGTTTTTATATTAAGGGCAAGCTTAGATGCTAATGGATATTACTTTTGGCAGCGCGGTTGTTGCAGGTTTGCTGAGTTTCTTTTCGCCATGTATCTTACCTATTGTACCGTTTTACCTGTGTTATATGGCTGGAATCAGCATGACAGAGATGCAAGGGCAAGATGATATACCCCGTCACACCCACCGTAAACTGATCTTCGCCAGCATATGTTTTGCCCTAGGCGTCACCACGATTTTCGTACTTTTGGGGCTGGGGGCAACTGCATTGGGGCAGGCGTTTCGGATGTGGAAACAGGAACTGGCCTATGTTTCAGCCGCATTTCTGTTTACTTTCGGGTTGCATTTTTTAGGCCTGATCCGCATCCCGCTTTTATACCGCGAGGCTCGCATGGAGGCGAAAAGTGACCCGACAACACTGATAGGCTCTTATATCATGGGGCTGGCTTTCGGCTTTGGCTGGACACCTTGCGTCGGCCCCGCACTGGCGGCGATTTTGATGGTTGCAAGCGGTATGGGCGACATGGTGCAAGGCGGGTTGCTGCTGCTGGTCTACGGGCTGGCGATGACCTTGCCTTTTGTGATTGCAGCGATATTCGCCAAGCCGTTTTTGCGTTGGATTCAGCGTAATCGCAAATACATGGGCCATGTGGAAAAAGTCATGGGGGTGATGCTGATTGTCTTCGCCATCCTGATTGCCACCAACTCTATGAACTATATCGCAAACCTGATGCTGCAATACATTCCGTGGTTTTCCACGATCGGATAGGAGATATGATGAGACTTGTTTCACTGCTACTGGCCCTTGTTCTTGCAACACCCTTATGGGCGCTTACCTTGGGCGATGACGGGCTACATAAAACCGCATGGATGCGCAACACGTTCAAGGACATGTCCGAAGATTTGGCCGAAGCCAATGCCGAAGGTAAACGTTTGTTGATCATCTTTGAACAGCGCGGTTGTATTTATTGCACGCAGATGCATGAAGAGGTTTTCCCCGACCCAAAAATCACAAAACTGATCACGGATAACTATTTCGTGGTGCAAATGAACCTGTTTGGCGATGAAGAGGTCACGGATTTTGACGGCACGGTTCTGACCGAAAAGAAAATGGCATCGCGTTGGGGCGTGGTGTTTACGCCCACGATGATGTTCATGCCTGAAGCAATGCCCACAGATAAACCCGCAGGGCAGGCGGCTGTAATGGCAATGCCGGGGGCTTTTCACAAAGGAACGACGATGGACATTTTGAATTTTGTGCTTGAAAAGGGCTATGAGGGTGATGAACACTTTCAAAAATATCACGCCCGCAAAATTACCGAACGTAAGGCGGCACAATAATTAAGGGTATTCATGCCAGTTTATCTTATTCGCCACGGCCAGTCGGAATTCAATGCTGCCTATGATGAAGCAGACCAGATCGACCCAATGATCTTTGATGCGCCCTTGACGGATAAGGGCATTCAACAGGCCAAAGCTACAAGGGATGCGATTTTGGATCTTGGTATTAAACATGTCATCGCCTCGCCCTTGACCCGTGCGATCCAAACCGCGTTACATATATTTGATGGCCTTGCCTCGATCACAGTTCGTGCAGGGCACCATGAATATCTGGTTCATAGTTGTGATGTGGGTCGGCAGCCCGCAGAATTACAGCGTGATTTTCCAGGACTGTCTTTTGATCATCTGGATGACATATGGTGGTATCAAGGTCCGCTGAATGCGGTTGGCGTGCCTGTTGAACCGCATAAGGTGTTTTTAGATCGTGTCGCTAAATTCACAGATGATCTGGCGCAAATGCAAGACAGGCCAGTGGCAATCATCGGGCATGGCGATATGTTCAAGGCATTATCGGGCCATCAAATGGCAAATTGCGAAGTACACAAGTATTTAAAATAACAAAAGCCGGACGTATCCGGCTTCTGATTTACGATATTGTATAACGCTTAAGGTTTCGGACCCAATTCGCCGTCCAATGTAAATGTGCGGTCTGTTTTTGATGCAGGCTTGATTGTCAGGGTGCCAACACCGGTCATGCCCTTAAATTGACCAGTACCACTTACCAGTTCCCAAAAACCATAATCAGCCAGACGAGGTTTTTCGGCGCCTTTGAAAAACACCGCACGGATCGTAAACTTGACGTTCGCAATGTCGCCGTTTGCAGTTTCAAACTGCAGATAACCTTGTGGGTTCCCACCCATTGGCGGGTTGATGTCGTGCCAACCATATTCAGTAACAGAAGCACCTGCCAAAGCACCAGATCCTTCGGCTGTCCCTTCACGGCGTACCATCGCCACAAAATGTTTGCTGCCGTCTTTAAAATCCATTTTAATGACGTTTGTAGGGGCCATCACAGCCTTAACAGACAGATCAGCTGCATAAGCAGCAGTCGATGCGACAACTCCTGCGGCGGCGATCAGGCTGCCTGTTACAAGTGCTTTCAACATGGTAACTCCAATTCAAATTATGTGGTTTTATCGTCTCAATATATGCGGCAACCAAAAGATATTGATCTTGAAATTACCAGTGTAGGCTTTAAGAGCAGAGTTTCATGTTTCATTTCAAATGTTAAAGTCACAGGTAACAATATCGTGATATAAATGACAAAATCTAAAACAACACTTTTCGCCAACTGTACAACGCATGGAATTCAAGACGGATTGTCAGCCGCGATCTATGTATTATTGCCTATCCTGGCCCAAAGCTTTGGCCTGAATTACGGGCAAGTCGGCTTGTTCAAAGGGGCTAAAAGCCTGGTGCAAAGCCTGTTAGTGGTATCATCCGGTCTGGCTTGTGAACGCTTTGGCGAAAGGCGTGTTCTTATATTCGGGCTGATGATGTCCGGGGTTGGATATATACTGCTTTCATTTGCACAAACACCGAATATCATCCTGTTTTGTTTTCTTATTCTAGGGGTCGGTGGGGCTTATCATCATGCCCCGTCATCGGCACTGGTCAGCCGTGCCTATAGTATAGACAAGCGACGCCGTGCATTGGGTTTTTACAACTCGTCAGGTGATGCGGGAAAACTGATCTTTACCGCAATGATCAGCGTGGCAACCATTGCAGCGGTCTCATGGCAAACTGTGGCATTCAGTTATGGGGTGATTTCTGCGGGGCTTGCCGTTGTCATATACTGGGGGCTGAAACAGGCGGGCATTGGTGGGTTGATACCCCAATCAAGTAAAACCGATGAGATCGGTGGAAAGCTGGGCTGGGGTATTCTGGATCGCCCCAGATTTTCAGCCCTTCTTAGCACAATCTTAATGGACAGCTTGGTGCAGTCTGGGGTTCTGACTTTTGTGGCCTTTGCGATGATTGCAAAAGATGTGCCAGTTTATGCCGCAACATTTGCCGCAGTCCTGATATTGATCGGCGGCATGTTCGGGAAAGCCGCTTGCGGTTTTCTGGCAGACCGTATCGGCGTGCGCGCAGCATTTGCAACCCTTCAAAGCATGACTGCACTGGGGCTGGTGCTGCTGGTTTTAATGTCAAGCACTGCGGCTTTTATCCTGTTGCCGATCCTTGGTATCGTACTGCAAGGCACATCATCCATTACTTATGTCATCGTAAACGACCTGATCCATCCCGCGCGTACCGCACGGGGTTATTCATTGGTTTATTCAACGACAAGTCTAGCGGGGGTTGCCGGGCCGTTTGTATTTGGTCTTATTGGTGATCAATACAGTATAGAGACCGCAATGCTGGTTATGGCCTTTGTTGCGATTGCCGCCATTTTGCCATGTTGGTTCTTGAAGCTGAATGCGGGCCAAGCCAAAGCATAAACCCTGCTATTCAAACTCCATCTGTTCATAAACACGGCCTGCGTTTTTTGTCGCCAATTCGTTAAACGTATCCAGATGTGCATAGGGGGACTGGTCGACATAATAGGCCTCGGCCAAGGTGCCGCCATCTTCCAGAAGAGCGCCAACCTTACCGCGCAGATAGATCAGATAATCACGGGTATAACGGCGCACTTGGGCCATATTGGTGGGGTGGCCATGGCCCGGAATGACGTAAACTGCGCCAAGCTGTTCAAATTTTTCATCCCATGTGACCAGCCAATCTGCGGTCAATGTGTCCTCAAAAATTGGCAACATGCGCTCATGAAATGCCATGTCACCTGCAATCACCAATTTTTGTTCTGGCAACCAAACCATAGCATCACCGGGGCTGTGACTTGGGCCCAGATATAACACCTCAATCCTATAATCGCCCATCTCAATCAGATATTTTTCTTCGAATGTAATTGTAGGGGCGATCAATTCGGTGCCTTCAGCCTTTTCTTTATTAGAACGCTGCATGGCTTGCAGACTTAGATAGCCGTGTTTATCAAATTCATGTGCTGCATCGACATGGGCCAGGATCGGCACACCTTGTTCAGCCCAATAGCCATTGCCCAGCATCGCGTGGCCCTGACCGTTTTCGTTGATCACCAGTTTCACCGGCTGATCGGTTATAGCTTTGATTTCATCATGCAGGGCTTTGGCCAACAAGTAAGCTGCACTGCCGTTGATCACGATCACGCCATCGCCTGTGATTATGAAAGACAGATTATTGTTATGACCAGAGTTGTCATAGCCGGGGGGCGCTGTGGAACCAATGGCGGAATAAACATTCGGGATGAATTCCACGGGTTTTGAATAAAGTAATGAGCCCGGATATTGATCTGGAATTTTATCGCTGGCATGGGCAAAACTGCTCTTAAATATAACGGCAATGATAAATGACAAAGGTTTCATGTAGTGGATCTCCTGCTTAAGGGGGCATCTTTTACAAGTATATAAACAGAATTTTGAAGGGATGCGACACAATACATGCACAAATTAGAATTTGTATTGAATTTGTTAACCTTTCGATATAGGAATGTATTTAGTTATAAGAAAAATACAGCAAACGGGAGGAGACTGTATGCAGCGCATACTTTTTGTAGCACTAAGTTCTGCACTAATTTCAACGACAGCATTTGCTTCAGAGGTCGCACCTGACGGGGTGACATTTGGCGAAAATGGGATTGTTTCAACACCACTGACAGGTGTTGCAGGTGATCCAGTTGCAGGCAAAATGGCTTTTATTAATCGCAAACAGGGTAACTGTTTAGCTTGTCATATAAATGATGATGCATCCAACGAATCCTTCCACGGTGAAGTTGGTCCGCCCCTGAATGGCGTGGCCGATCGTTGGAATGTCGCACAATTACGTGGTATTTTGGTAAACTCAAAAATGACTTTTGAAGACACTATTATGCCAGCTTTCTACCGTGAAAGCGGCGAACGTATATTGGAAAAATTCGTAGGCACAACCATTCTTTCAGCCCAGCAGGTCGAAGATGTGATTGCCTATTTGGAAACATTAAAAGAGGAGTAGTGGCATGAATTTAACAAGACGAAATGCCTTAGCACTGGGCGGGGCGGCTATTGCGGTTTCTTTAGTGCCGGTAAATGCAGCCTTTGCTGCATCAGATCTGACAATGGCCGATATCAAAGCCTTTACAGGTGGTGCTGATGTCGCTGAAGGCGGTATTGAACTGACAACACCTGAGATTGCTGAAAACGGCAACACGGTGCCAGTGGCATTTTCAGCCCCGGGTGCAAAACGGGTCATTATCCTTGCAGACGGAAACCCAAGTCCTGGTGTTGCAACCTTCACATTCTCTGAATTAGCAGTGGCACAAGGTTCAACCCGCATTCGTTTGGCAACAACACAAGACGTGATTGTTGTCGCAGAACTGACAGACGGCACTTACACCAAAGTGGCTAAATCAGTCAAAGTAACTATCGGCGGCTGTGGCGGCTGATTTCGGGAAATAGGAGATAAAACAATGGCTAAACCTCGTGTAAAAGTACCGAAAACTGCAACGGCAGGTGAAGTGGTCACGATTAAGACACTGATTGATCACAAGATGGATTCAGGTCAGGCGAAAGATAAAGAAGGCAATCTTATTCCACGCAAAATCATCAATGCATTTTCTGCAACCTTTAACGGTGTAGAAGTGATGAGCGTGAAATTGGAACCTGCAATTTCGACAAACCCATATTTCCAGTTCAGCTTTAAAGTACCCAAAACCGGTGATCTGGCATTCAAATGGGTCGATGATGACGGCACGGTTACGGAAAAAACAAAAACAATAACCGTAGAATGAATACCGGGTTTGGGAGGATCAAATATGAATAAACTGATAAAAGTTCTTAGCTACACAGCAGCTGGTCTCGCAATTACGACGGCAGCTTATGCAGGCGAAGAAAGGGCTTTGGTGATCAATGAAGAGATCACCATTCCAACACATGCAACGGCCATTAAAGGCGGCCCTTTGGATGAACTGATTTCCGGTTGGGTATTCAGAAAAGCTGAAACGCAGGATTTGCAAATGGATGACTTCGATAATCCGGCGTTTATCTTTGTTGATAAGGCAAGTGATGAGTTTGCAAAGGTTGACGGCTCTGAAGGCAAATCATGTGCTTCATGCCACGAAAACGCTGAAAGCTTCAAAGGCCTGCGCACTGAATTGCCGCGCTGGAATGAAGCCAAAGGCAAAATGTATGCAATGGAAAACTACATCAATGATTGTAGAACCGAACGCATGGGGGCTGAACCTTGGAAATGGTCGAAAAGCAAAATGACTGGCATGACCGCTTTGATCAGCTTGCAATCACGCGGTATGCCTATGGCAGTAAAAACCGATGGGCCAGCGGCTGACGCCTATGCGTTGGGCAAAGAGTTGTATTACAAACGTGTTGGTCAGTTGGATATGGCTTGTTCAAATTGTCACGAAGATAATTATGGCGTGATGATCCGTGCAGATCATCTGTCACAAGGGCAGATCAATGGGTTTCCGACATACCGTTTGAAAAATGCTAAAATCAATTCAGTACACGCGCGTTTCAAAGGCTGCATGAAGAATATTCGTGCAAAACCTTTCGGACTAGGCTCTAAAGAGTTCACTGCATTGGAACTATATGTAGCATCTCGCGGTAACGGTCTTTCTGTTGAAAGCCCTGCTGTTCGTAACTAATTTTATTGCCCTGCGTATTATAACGATGCGCAGGGTTTTCTTTTTCTTAAGCATTCATAAAATTGAATACGTAGGTATGACAATATGATCTCTCGCCGTGATTTTCTCCAAGCCACTGTTGCAGCCTCCGCAATTTTTGGGTCTACTGGTTGGGCCCGCGCCGCAGCACAGCAAACTTTATCACAAGATAAATTACTGGAGTTTGATGCAACGGGGAATGTCACGTTGATCCATATCACTGATATTCATGGCCAATTGAAACCAGTTTATTTCCGCGAGCCAGAGGTCAATATTGGTATGGGGGTGGTTAACGGATTGCCGCCGCATGTGACCGGCGCCGATTTCTTGAAAATGTTTAACATGACAGCTGGCGCGCCAGAGGCTTATGCTTTGACCTATCAGGATTTCAACGCACTTGCTAAATCATACGGGCGCATGGGAGGGCTTGATCGTGCCGCGACTGTGATCAACGCAATCCGCGCGGATCGCCCTGACGCATTGTTGCTGGATGGTGGCGATACATGGCAAGGGTCATACACAACGCATCACACCCAAGGTCAGGATATGGTCAATGTGATGAATGCGTTAAAGCCTGACGCGATGACCAGCCATTGGGAGTTTACCCTTGGTATCGACCGTGTGAATGAGATTGTTGAAACGCTGGATTTTCCGTTTCTAGGTGCTAATATTTTTGATAACGAGTGGGAAGAACCTGCTTATGACCCCTATAAAATGTTTGAACGGGGTGGTGTGAAAATTGCGGTAATCGGGCAGGCGTTTCCATACATGCCGATTGCAAACCCCGGCTGGATGTTCCCCGGTCTTAGCTTTGGTGTGCGCGAAGAACGTATGGCAGAGGTTGTGACCGAAGTGAAAGCCAAAGGGGCCGAACTTGTGGTGCTGCTTTCACATAACGGGTTCGATGTGGATCGTAAACTTGCTGCCCGTGTTGACGGCATTGATGTGATCCTGACAGGGCACACACATGATGCTTTGCCCGAACCTGTTTTAGTCAATAAAACCATGCTGATAGCATCGGGTTCTAATGGTAAATTTATCACCCGTCTTGATCTGGATGTCCGCGATGGGCAGGTTATGGGCTTTGCCCATAAACTGATCCCGATATTTGCGGATGTGATCACGCCAGATGCATCGGTTTCAGCATTGATTGATGAACAACGCGCGCCATTTAAAGATCAACTGTCCGAGGTGCTGGGCACTACGACAAATGAGCTATACCGTCGTGGTAACTTTAACGGCACATGGGATGATCTGATCTGTAATGCGTTGATTGAAGAGCGTGATGCGGATATCGCATTATCCCCTGGTTTCCGTTGGGGGCCTAGCCTGATTGCTGGGCAAGACATTACCCGCGAAGACCTGCATAACGCCACTGCTATGAGTTATCCTGCGGCGTATCGCACTGAAATGACTGGCGAATTGATCCACACAATTCTGGAAGATGTTGCTGATAATTTGTTCAACCCAGATCCATATTACCAACAGGGCGGTGATATGGTGCGTGTGGGCGGCATGGGCTATTCCATTGATGTAACAAAGCCGCAAGGCAGCCGTATTACAGAGATGACCATGTTAAAAACCGGTGAGCGGGTTGTACCTGATAAAAGCTATGTTGTAGCGGGGTGGGCCTCGGTGAATGAAGAAACCGAAGGGCCTGCGATTTGGGATGTGACCGAGGCGTGGATCAAGAAACAGGGCACGGTTTCAATTGACCCAAATACATCCGTGAAAGTGACAGGGGCTTAAAATCCACGTATGGAAACCGTATGGCATCTGTATGGAAAGCGTATGGCACTTTGCCATAAGGCTTATCAACAATATAAAACGCTTTGGGTAGAAACGTGCAGTATATTTTTCCTTATACTTACATCACAATCTTTCTGGCGGGCCTTACTGTAAGGTGATAGTCGCTAAATTATGACGATCCTATCTACCCGTTCCACAATGATCACAACACTCTACACGCTTGTGGTCGGTATGGTCGGGGCAGGGGTTGCGTATTGGCTAGCTCTTCCCGTTTATATCCTGACCGGCCCTGCGATCTTTGTCAGTGTGATTAGCCTGCTGGGATTTCGCTTTGCAATTGCGGACAGTGTGCGCGATGTTGCCTTTTTGCTGATTGGTATTGGTATCGGGGCGGGTGTAAACCCTGAGACCACGGCAGCGTTTTTACGCTGGCCACTTGCCATTGGCGCATTGGCGGTCATGTTGCTGGTTATCATTGTGATTTGTCAGTTCTTATTGGTGCGGTTTTTTGATTTTGATCGCCGCAGCGCTGTTTTGGCCGCAACCCCTGGTCATCTAAGCTTTGTGATAGGTCTTGGAACCGCACTTGATTTAGATGTGGCGCGTGTGTCAGTTGTGCAGTCTATTCGGCTTTTGGCCCTGACTTTACTGGTGCCTTTGGTTGCTATCTTTTTCGGGGTGGAACTGGGCACAAATATTTTACCCGAAGGTGTAGCAATGCGTGGTTTTCATCTTTTGGGCTTAATTGCTTTTGCTGTTGTTTTGAGTTTAATTTTTAAACGGCTTAATGTACCAGCTGCAATCTTAATTGGTGCGATGGTTGCCTCTGCAGTGTTGCATGCAATGGAACTGACGCCAGGTGTATTACCCGAAAACATTGCGCTGCCTTGCTTTTTGATTATTGGCACATTGATTGGCACAAGATTTTCAGGAATTAAGCTCGAACAACTTAAAAAAGCACTTTTAGCGGGGCTTACAACAACCTTTGTTTCTATTCTTCTAACAGTCCTTACGGCGGTTCCGGTTGCTTATTTTTTAATGATGCCGACGGCCCATGTTGTAGTTGCTTTTTCGCCCGGTGGGCTTGAAACCATGATTGCAATGGGTGCTGTATTGGGGGCTAATCCCGGCTTTATTGCTGCATGCCACATTGGGCGGCTAATGTTGTTGCCATTTTTAATACCAACTTTGTTAAGCTCTGCCAAAATACAATCGAATTAACGATAAAACCTTGTACAAATTCAATAAATCATATATGTTATTTGCAATAGATTTCACCACAAAAGCAGGGAGGCTTTATGGGGCGCAATACAACACGCAGGGGTTTTATCAAAGCGGGTGTTGCAGCTGGGGCCGGGCTGGCCGCAGGGCAGGCCACGGCTGGCAATGATCCATTAATTACCGAAACCCAAGAGTGGCGGCAGTCACTTGGCTTTGGCGTGGATGAACGCCCATATGGCGTACCATCAGAGTTTCAAAAACACGTTAAGCGCCGCTCGGTGCCGTGGTTGACGGCTGATCCTATTAGCTCGATCAATTTCACCCCACTTCATGAGCTTGACGGCATCATCACGCCCAACGGTTTGTGCTTTGAACGGCACCACGGTGGGGCGGCTGAATATGATCCTGCATCGCATCGTTTGATGATCAATGGCATGGTGAACAAGGAACTTGTGTTCACGATGGAAGACATCATGCGGTTCCCGCGTGAAAACCATGTTTATTTTCTGGAATGCGCGGCAAACTCTGGCATGGAATGGCGCGGTGCGCAGTTAAACGGCTGTCAGTTTACCCACGGCATGATCCATAATGTGATGTATACAGGCATTCCGCTACGGTTGTTACTGGAAGAAGCTGGCGTGAAAACAGACGGCAAATGGGTGTTGGCCGAAGGGGCTGATGCCAGTGGTATGACGCGTTCCATTCCAATTGAAAAAGCACTGGATGATTGTCTGGTGGCGTTCAAAATGAACGGTGAGGCTTTGCGTCCTGAACAGGGTTATCCGCTGCGTTTGGTGGTTCCCGGTTGGGAAGGAAATATGTGGATCAAATGGTTGCGCCGGTTGGAAGTGGGGGATCAGCCCTGGCATCACCGCGAAGAAACCAGCAAATACACTGATCTTTTAGCCGACGGTAATGCGCGCCGCTTTACTTGGGTGATGGATGC
>CAXMSA010000051.1:0-17985 GCA_964195605.1 uncultured Amylibacter sp. | reverse complement strand
AAGGCCCAACACCACGCAGCCACGCACATGATTTGACGAAAAAGTTCCGTGCACTTGGTCTGCGTCATGCTTTGTCTGCAAAGGCAACAGCAGGCGAATTGGTTGTTGTGGATGAAGCGGTATTGAAAAACGCAAAAACCAAAGATTTGGCTAAAGTGTTGTCTAATCTGGGTTGGAAAAAAGCATTGGTTATTGATGGTGCTGACGTGGATGCAAACTTTGCATTGGCTGCACGCAACATTGACGGCATTGATGTTCTGCCAAGCCAAGGTGCCAACGTTTACGATATCTTGAAAGCAAACACTTTGGTTCTGACCAAAGCGGGTGCTGAAGCATTGGAGGCGCGTTTGTCATGAGCAAGAAAGCCGAACTATATGATGTAATTCGCAAGCCGATCGTCACCGAAAAAGCAACTATGGCGTCTGAAAACAACGCTGTTGTGTTTGAAGTGGCAATAGATGCGAACAAACCTCAGATCAAAGAAGCTATTGAAACTTTGTTCAGTGTTAAAGTGAAAGCCGTGAATACAACGATCACTAAAGGTAAAGTGAAACGTTTTCGCGGTCAGCTTGGCAAACGCAAAGATGTCAAAAAAGCATATGTTACACTTGAAGAAGGTAACACTATCGACGTCAGCACTGGCCTTTGATAGAAGACACACGAATCACGGCCCCTAAGCGGGCCGTGTTTACTTTTTAAGTTGGACCAAGAGGTTTTCCTGAAAACCTTTTTGGAACATTGAACACTGAGGTGGACCTACGGGGCCATATAACCACAACGATCAATTGATCGTTTAAAAACGGAAGACAGAAAGAATGGCATTAAAGTCGTATAAACCGACGACGCCAGGCCAACGTGGGTTGGTTCTGATTGACCGTTCCGAGCTTTGGAAAGGCCGTCCTATTAAGGCGCTCACAGAAGGTGTGCGCAAAAAGGGTGGTCGGAACAATACCGGACGGATAACTATGCGTCGCAAAGGCGGTGGGGCGAAACGCCTTTACCGTATCGTAGATTTCAAGCGGAACAAATTCGATGTTCCAGCAACGGTTGAACGTATTGAATACGATCCAAACCGGACTGCGTTTATCGCGCTGATCAAATACGAAGATGGTCAACAAGCGTACATCCTGGCACCACAGCGTCTAGCTGTTGGTGATACAGTTGTATCTTCAGCCAAGGCTGATATCAAACCGGGTAACGCAATGCCGTTCACTGGTTTGCCAATCGGTACTATCATCCACAACATCGAGCTGAAACAAGGCAAGGGCGGCCAAATGGTACGCGCTGCTGGTTCTTACGCACAATTTGTTGGTCGTGATGGTGGTTACGCGCAGGTGCGCCTGTCATCTGGTGAGCTACGCTTGGTCCGCCAAGAATGTATGGTAACAGTTGGCGCGGTTTCAAACCCTGACCACTCAAACCAAAATCTGGGTAAAGCCGGTCGTAACCGTCACAAGGGCATCCGCCCAAGTGTTCGTGGTGTTGTTATGAACCCTGTCGATCACCCGCATGGCGGTGGTGAAGGTCGTACATCTGGTGGCCGTCATCCTGTGACACCTTGGGGCAAACCCACAAAAGGTGCGCGCACTCGTTCAAACAAGACAACGGATAAATTCATTGTTCGTTCTCGTCACGCTAAGAAGAAGGGCCGTTAAGATATGTCTCGTTCAGTCTGGAAAGGCCCATTCGTTGATGCATACGTTTTGAAAAAAGCGGAAGCTGCACGCGCATCAGGGCGTAATGATGTTATTAAAATTTGGTCTCGTCGATCAACTATCTTGCCACAGTTCGTGGGTTTGACTTTTGGGGTTTATAACGGCCGCAAGCACATTCCCGTAAACGTATCTGAGGATATGATCGGTCAGAAATTCGGTGAATACAGCCCGACCCGTACCTATTACGGTCACACGGCTGATAAAAAAGCGAAGAGGAAGTAGACCATGTCTAAGTCTAAAAATGCTCGTCGCGTTGCAGATAACGAAGCTATGGCCGTTTCTCGCATGCTCAAAACCAGCCCGCAAAAGCTAAACCTTGTGGCGCAGCTTATTCGCGGCAAATCTGTTGCAAAAGCACTGGCTGATTTGACCTTCTCGAAAAAGCGTATTTCTGACGATGTAAAGAAAACTTTGCAGTCCGCGATTGCCAACGCTGAAAACAACCATGGGCTGGATGTCGACGAACTGATCGTCGCTGAAGCTTGGGTTGGTAAAAATCTGACAATGAAACGCGGACGTCCACGTGCGCGTGGCCGTTACGGTAAAATCCTGAAGCCGTTCGCTCAGGTTACTATCCTTGTCCGCCAACCTTCAGAGGAGCAAGCATAATGGGTCAAAAGATCAATCCAATTGGCTTCCGTCTGCAAGTCAACCGTACATGGGACAGCCGCTGGTATGCTGAAAGCAAAGATTTCGGGGACCTTCTTCTAGAAGACCTGAGCATCCGTGATTTCATCAAGAAAGAATGTGTTCAAGCGGGTATTGCACGCGTCATCATCGAACGCCCACACAAGAAATGCCGTGTGACTATTCACTCTGCACGTCCTGGTGTGATCATCGGTAAAAAAGGCGCTGACATTGAAACACTTCGCAAGAAGGTTGCTGCTTTGACTGCGTCAGAACTGCACCTGAACATCGTTGAAGTGCGCAAGCCTGAACTAGACGCAGCCTTGGTTGCCGAAAGTGTGGCACAACAGCTGGAACGCCGTGTGTCTTTCCGCCGCGCCATGAAACGCGCAGTGCAAAACGCCATGCGTATGGGTGCTTTGGGCATTCGTATCAATGTTGCTGGCCGTTTGGGTGGTGCCGAGATCGCGCGTACTGAATGGTACCGTGAAGGTCGCGTGCCATTGCACACATTGCGTGCCGACATTGACTACGCGCGCTGCGAAGCTCTGACCGCTTATGGTATCATCGGTATCAAGGTTTGGATTTTCAAAGGTGAGATCATGGAACATGATCCGCAAGCACATGATCGTCGTATTGCTGAAGCTCAAGAAGGCGGTGGACCACGTCCACACGGTGGCGGTAATCGCCCACCACGTCGCTAAGCCATAGGTGAAGGAGAACTAAAATGCTTTTACCAAAGCGTACTAAATTCCGCAAAGCGTTTAAAGGCCGTATCCACGGTCTTGCAAAAGGCGGTTCCGATCTGAATTTCGGTTCATTCGGTCTAAAAACCATTCAACCTGAGCGTATCACGTCTCGTCAAATCGAAGCGGCCCGCCGCGCGATGACACGTCACATGAAACGTCAAGGCCGTGTATGGATCCGTATATTCCCGGATTTACCTGTCACCAAAAAACCTACCGAAGTACGGATGGGTAAAGGTAAAGGGTCTGTGGAGTTTTGGGCAGCCAAAGTGAAACCCGGTCGTATCATGTTTGAAATCGACGGTGTATCAGAGGCAGTAGCGGTTGAGGCCCTGCGCCTTGCCGCAATGAAACTGCCGGTGAAATGCCGCGTCGTTCAACGCGAAGATTGGTAAGCAGTTTTGGCCATTAGGCCAAAAGCTGCAGCGGTGTAGGTGATACGCAGTATCGCCGGACCGCTAGCCGGATGAAAATTAGAAACCCCTGATCGGAAGGTTGGGGGTTTTTTATATTTGGGTGAGATAAAATCTTTTAGCTTAATGGAACCGCGTTGATCCCAGAGTCAACGAGGTCGCCGATGTAGGTCCGGGCAATCTCTGGGTTGATTGCGACAATGGTAGGCCTGCAAGCAAGTGAAACCAATCCGTGTACGCTGGCCCACAAAAGTAGAAAGAACTGCCGATGTTGCTCTGATTCTGGATCGGCTTCTCCGGCAATGATCAGCATTTCCAGTAGACCGATCTGGAAGTCTTGCGCTTTGGGGTCTTGGGGAAGGTCTGATCTATACTCGAACATCAACCACCACCGTCGCGGTTCCGCAGTTGCAAAATCAAAATAGGCCTCTCCCAAGGCAACCAACCGTGAACGTTTATCTTGTGCTGCAGTCTCGATAGCCGAATGCAATCTATCAGACAGCATCGCTGCAGATTTTGAAATAACGGCGCGCACGACTGCATCCAGATCGCCAAACGCATTATATAACGAACCGACTGATATATTCAGTTCTTTGGCCAACCCCCGTGCACTAAGCGCATCGATCCCTTTTGTAAGGACGATGCGCTCTGCAACGAAGCAAGCCCGTTCGCGAATGTCAGCCAGATTGCGTTCCCGCTTTGAAAGAGTTTTTTCTTTGGTCATGGGTACGTATGTGAGACATCTTGCGGGCCGTGTCAATTTCTAGAAACGTACGGATTTGCTTGGGGTTAACCTATAGACCTCTGATGCTAGGTTATGTGTGCGCATGAACTGGGCGATTGACCCGAATGTCACTATTTCAACCTTAGAGCCATGGTCGGCCGTGGTCATCGCTTTTGAGGCAAATGATGCAAGATTTCGTTTAAACATACTAATTGGGATGATCTGTGGCTTGAAATGAGCCTTGATATTGGCCTTAATTTTACTTTTGTCCGAAGTTTTGTAAAGGCTTGCCATCAGTACATCTAGTATATGTTCGGTACAGTTCTGGAACTGGCTTGTCGAAGGGTTGGACAGCACTGAATAGTTAGTGTTGTGCAAGGCTGAATAAGTCGAGCTGGCAATCACCTTCAACAGTTTTTTCTGTAAGCGGGGATCAGGTATGATAATGCCTGCATCCAAGTTGTGGGCACCTGCAAAGAAATCAGCGGGGCTGTCTTGAATAAGGTCGCTTCGCGTTTTGTTGCCAGACTGCTGGTACAGATTGTAAACCCGATAACCACGCCCGGTGCTGCCATCTGCCAGTGTGATCTGAGAATAGACCCAAAAGCCTACATGCGTGTACTTGATGCCGTTTGGTAGTACAGACGGGTCGCGTCCTATCCGCGCCACGATCGCTACATTTGCACCGCGTGCGGCAAGATCTTGTTGTACGTGGTTCGAGAATGCCGCACCTTTTGCTGGTTCTATGATGGATTTACCGGCCTCACTGCTGCCGGCCCATGCAATAGGCGGCAGCGTGGTAACAAGTGCTAATATAACTGTGAAGAATAGACGTAGCATAATTAGGCTCCATTTATCGGATTAATCAAGGGTTGGCATGGCATCTGGTTGTACTGCTTGCGTTGTGATCTTTTGGTCCGTACCCAACTCAAGTGCACCTTTGCCGACTTCCTGTAGGGCAGCGCCGGAAATTGCCAGCGATGATCCAAACAGAATAATTGGAACGGCAACCACTGCTGATGTTGCTGAAACTACAGCAGCTGATCCGTGACTGGCAGCCAGTGCACTGTGATTGACAGACTGGGCAGAGTGCCGGTCACTTGGTCCCGCAAAGGAAGGTGTGACAATCGTAGCGGCGAGAGTAGTAATTATTATTATGGTTTGAATATTCATAGTAACCCCATATTTGTGAACATTGTTCACGAATATAGCAAGGGGAGTGGGTATGTCAATAAAAATGTGAACACTGTTCATGAATTGAAAATTCAGCCCGCGTAAACTTCTAAGGTGTATCTGGCAATCACCCTCTCGCACAACACTGCACTCTGCGTTATTACTACCCCATGTCACAAATTGATTCCCTCTTCGTTACCCGCCTTTACCGTGCTGCCTTGTCCGAACAGGGCAAGCCTATTGATGCGGGTGAACTTGAAGCCACGTGCCTTTCATTAGCCGATGATGATGAGGCGGGGCAGGCATGGTGTGAAGAAAACGCTTACCCCGGCTATACCAGCTACGCATCATTGGATGATTTGCCGTGGCGGTTTCCGATCTTTAAAGACTTGGTTGAAACACTGGACAAGCATGTAATGGCTTTCGCCGAGGATTTGGCGTTTGAACTGGATGGTAAAGAGCTGAAGCTTGATAGCCTGTGGATTAATATCCTGCCTACGGGTGGCACCCATGCCTCGCACATCCATCCGCATTCGGTGATTAGCGGCACGACTTATGTGGCGATGCCAGATGGTGCCAGTGCGCTGAAACTTGAAGACCCGCGATCTGCCCGCATGATGGCCGCCCCCGTGCGCAAGGCGGATGCACCGCGTGAGCTGCGCCCATTCATCTATGTTACACCAGAGGTGGGCGACGTTTTGCTGTGGGAAAGCTGGCTGCGCCACGAGGTGCCGCTGAATATGGCGGACGCAGAACGGATCAGTGTGAGTTTCAATTACGGTTGGTCGTAGGGTGGGCTTCAGCCACCCTTGGTGATGTAGCTAGGGCCCATTTGCCGACCAGAGCGTATAAAAAACTTTCTTAACCTTGAATGCTACTGATGCAACCGCCCGTACAGATCAAAGATAGCCATTATGACTTACTGATCCTGCCCCAGTTTGGGTTCGATCTCTTTTAATGATATTTGCACTGAAGGAGATAAGAAATGGTGAAAACTTACAGAAGAATTTTACCGTGATGTGGTCTGAATTGCATTGAACATCGAGCATCGCCGTGTGCGGGCAGGGTTAGGGGACGTCGCTGGTTAGGCTTGCAGCTCTTTGATCACGGCCAATGCGGCTTTACGCGGGTCGGTTGCTTGCCAGATCGGGCGGCCGATAACGATGTGGTCGGCGCCGTCATGTATGGCTTGTGCAGGGGTGGCGACGCGTTTTTGGTCACCTAGTGCTGTCCCTGCCGGGCGGACGCCGGGGGTGACTATCAACTTGCCTGCGGCCTCGGGCAGGGCGCGGATCATGGCGGCCTCTTGTGGAGATGCGATGACGCCGTCGGCGCCTGCTATAAAGGCGTTGCGGGCGCGTTCGACTACAAGCGCTTGAATGTCACCGGCTTTGATCAGGCAGGCGTCTAGGTCGTTGCGGTCAAGCGAGGTTAATATGGTCACGGCAAGGATTTTTGTGGCACTGTCACCGCGGCCTTTGACGGCGGCTGCCACCACATGCGGGTCGCCGTGAACTGTTAGGAAGTCGAGGTCGTATTGGGCGATGCCTGCTACGGCTTTTTCAACCGTGGCCCCTATGTCGAAGAACTTCATGTCCAGAAACACCCGCTTGCCGCGTTGTTTTAGCTCATTGGCAAGGGCCAGCCCGCCGCCAGTGAGCATGCCAAGGCCTATTTTATAAAAAGAAACGCTGTCGCCAAGCTGGTCAACGATATTGCCGCCGTCCAGTAGGTTGGGGACATCCAAAGCGACGATCAAGCGGTCATCTGCGGTCATAGCTACTCTCCTTATCTGGTTTGGCGTGGTTTGTGTGAAGGGCGCGTGAAAGTCAAGAAGAACACTTATATATAATCTGCGCGCAGGGGGCATAACAAATATGCATTATCAACCCTTGCGAGAGCGCTATACTATACCTATCTTAAGGTCATAGGCCTGACACATTGCGTGCCTAGATTAGGGCGCAAATATCTTGATCAGGTGCTGACATGAAGGAGAAGACCCATGGACTTTGAAAAGTTCACAGAGCGGTCTCGGGGCTTTATTCAAGCCGCCCAGACCATTGCGATGCGCGAAAGCCATCAACGATTTACACCTGAACATTTGCTGAAAGCTTTATTGGATGACGAGCAGGGCTTGGCCGCCAATCTGATTGCGGCTTCGGGCGGTGACGCGAAAGCGGCGTTGGAAGGTGTTGATCTGGCACTCTCAAAGCAACCCCAAGTCACCGGTGCCGGTGGCAGTGTGTATCTGGATAGCCAGACCACCAAGGTTTTGGGTGAAGCTGAAAAGCTGGCCAATAAAGCCGGTGATAGTTTTGTGCCAGTAGAGCGAATTTTAACGGCCCTTTGTATCGTCAAATCCGACGCCCAGAAGGTTTTGAAAGGTGCGCATGTGACAGCCCAAGGGCTGAACGGGGCGATCAATGATGTGCGCAAAGGGCGCACGGCGGATACCGCTACGGCTGAAGAGGGTTATGATGCGCTGAAGAAATACGCGCAAGACTTGACCCAGAAAGCCCGTGACGGCAAAATTGATCCCATTATAGGTCGTGACGAGGAAATTCGCCGCACAATGCAGGTTCTATCGCGGCGCACCAAAAACAACCCCGTGCTGATCGGGGAACCCGGTGTGGGTAAAACTGCGATTGCCGAAGGGCTGGCTTTGCGTATCGTTAACGGTGACGTGCCTGAAAGCCTGCTTGAAAAGCGGTTGATGGCCTTGGATATGGGTGCGTTGATTGCGGGTGCGAAATATCGTGGTGAGTTTGAGGAACGTTTGAAAGCGGTTCTGACAGAGGTGACAGAGGCTGCGGGTGAGGTGATCTTGTTTATTGACGAGATGCACACGCTTGTGGGTGCCGGGGCCAGTGAGGGGTCGATGGATGCGTCGAACTTGTTGAAACCAGCACTTGCACGCGGTGAATTGCACTGCGTCGGGGCCACGACTTTGGACGAATACCGCAAACATGTGGAAAAAGATGCAGCATTAGCGCGGCGGTTCCAGCCTGTTTTGGTGGAAGAGCCAACGGTGGAAGATACCATCAGTATTTTGCGCGGTATTAAAGAGAAGTATGAGGTGCACCACGGCATCCGGATTTCTGACAGTGCTTTGGTTGCAGCCGCAACCTTGTCAGAGCGGTATATCACGGATCGGTTCCTGCCCGATAAGGCGATCGATTTGATGGATGAGGCGGCCAGCCGCTTGCGTATGGAGGCCGACAGTAAACCCGAAGAGCTGGATGCTATCGACCGCGAGTTGCTACAAAAGCAGATCGAAGCGGAAGCTTTGAAGAAAGAGACCGATAGCGCATCCAAAGATCGTTTGGCGAAGCTGGAAAAAGATCTGGCAGAATTGCAGCAAAACTCCAGCGAGATGACGGCGCAATGGCAGGGCGAGCGTGATAAGCTGGCCTCGGCCCGTGACATCAAGGAAGAGTTGGAACAGGCGCGGATGGATTTGGATGTCGCGCATCGGGCCGGTGATTTGGCCAAGATGGGCGAATTGCAATATGGCGTTATTCCAGGGCTTGAGAAAAAGTTGAAAGCGGCTGAGACGCAAGGCAACGATGTGATGGTGGAAGAGGCGGTACTTCCTGAACATATCGCAAGTGTTGTTGAACGTTGGACAGGTATCCCTGTTGACCGGATGCTGGAAGGTGAGCGTGAAAAGCTGTTGCGGATGGAAGAGGTGATCGGTGACCGTGTGATCGGGCAATATGATGCGATCCATGCAGTGTCAAACGCGGTGCGCCGTGCGCGTGCGGGTCTGAATGATCCCAAACGCCCGCTAGGCAGTTTCATGTTTCTGGGCCCAACCGGTGTAGGTAAAACCGAGCTGACCAAAGCCTTGGCTTCGTTTCTGTTTGATGATGATCAAGCGATGGTGCGGATTGATATGTCTGAGTTTATGGAGAAGCACTCGGTCGCGCGTTTGATCGGGGCCCCCCCCGGCTATGTCGGCTATGATGAAGGTGGTGTTTTGACCGAAGCGGTACGCCGCCGGCCTTATCAGGTTATCTTGTTTGACGAAGTTGAAAAGGCGCATCCTGATGTGTTCAACGTGTTGTTGCAGGTTTTGGATGACGGCCAGTTGACCGATGGGCAGGGGCGCACGGTGGATTTCAAACAGACGCTGATTATTTTGACCTCGAACCTTGGGGCGCAGGCGTTAAGCCAGTTGCCTGACGGGGCTAATACTAATGAAGCCAAAGGGCAGGTGATGGAAGCGGTGAAGGCGCATTTCCGCCCTGAGTTCCTGAACCGTCTGGATGAGATTGTTCTGTTTGACCGCCTGAGCCGTGAAAATATGGACGGTATCGTTGATATTCAACTGGCGATTTTGGGCAAACGTCTGGAAGGCCGTAAGATTGAATTGGATATTGATGATCCGGCACAAACATGGCTGGCTGATCAGGGCTATGATCCGGTTTATGGCGCGCGCCCCTTGAAACGGGTGATCCAAAAAGTGGTGCAAGACCCCTTGGCGGAACTGTTGCTAAGTGGCGATGTGCTGGACGGGTCTAAGGTCACGATCACCACGGATGATAATGGTCTGGTGATCAACGGTGTGGGCAATCTGCCTACCCTGCCTGCTGACGAAGCTTTACACTAAAGGATCAATTATGGGCTGGATTATCCGGACAATTATCTGGGGTCTGGCCCGTCGCTTTCTGGGTTTGCCGGGAATAGTGTTGATCGGGGTGTTGTTATTTTTGTATTTCACGCGTGATTTCAGCTTCTCGGGCTGATTTAACCGCGGGAATTCTGTGACTTGACACTGTGTAAACTTACACTAGTTTACACAGCGTCAACTAGCGAGTCATGAGGAATGATATGAACTATAAATACCCGGCGGTTTTGCCCGCAGTTATCTTTGCAATCGCAACCCCGTTTGCCGCGCAAGCGACAGAGCGCAGCTTTGTTATAACCGACCCAAATTTGGGCCATGAGATATTCAAAAAAGCCTTGAACGATAAAGACCTGGAGGTACTTGTTGATATATATGCCGATGATGCGGTTATGGTGGCTGTGGGTGGTCAGGAAATTCGCGGCAAAGATGCTATCCGCGCATTTTTCGTGGAGACCATCAAAGCTGTTGAAAGTTTCGATTTCGAGACCGTATTTCGGATGAACTACCCAGATACGGTTATATTCCGTTCTAAATATACCGTGTATTTCAAAACCCCGGACGGTAGCGAAATCGCGCAATCAACCGGCGGGATTGAAGTGTTGCGCAAACAAGCGGACGGCAATTGGCTGCTTGTTGCTGATCATCATTTCGGTAGTGCGGATTATCAAGATTTTCAGGCACTCAACACCGTGCAATAAAGCAAGATGGGGGCCGCGTTGCCCCCTTTTGATACTATAAGCCGTTTGCCGTTTGAAGTGCGCGTATATAGATGACAATTTTTGCGACTTCCGCGCGGGTGATGCCTGCAACCGGGGGCATATCGCCGAAATTCCAGTGATGTGCCTGTGCGCCCATTTTGGCGGCGCGTTGAAAGCTTTCGTCGCCATGGTGGTTTTGCTGGTAAAACTGATGAATAAAAGGCGGGCCTTTATCGGTGCCGGTTCCGTTGATGCCATGGCAGGCGGCACATTTCGCGTTGAAATAGGCCTCGCCGGTTTGGGCATCGACGGTCAGTTCAGGTATTATAATCGATGGCGAAGAGCTTTGGGTGGGTTGATTTGCGGGCGTTTCTTTGCCTTGTGTGAAAAACCAGACGGCGGCTGCAAGTGCCAGAATAGCAACGATCATTATATTGCGCATTGGGTATCCTTTTCGTTACCAGTATGTGTAATGTAATCCTTCCCGTAACGGGAGAGTAAAGTGATTTTTGCCACTAGGTACTTCGGTGAAATCGATGGGTAGCAACGCGTTGTTTTGAAGGCGGGTTGCAACCCTGCCCGATCTTCGTATTTCAGAACTGGAACGTAAGGGTAATCCTTTGATCGCGACGCTTACGAATGAATTGACCGCGTAGAGTTGTAAGGTCGCAGCGGATCAGGTGGTGGTGGAAGTTGGAACAGAACCACTTGCGGATATTTTCTTTAAGTTACAATCGCAGTCGAAAAACAAAGGTGTGTCTGATGTAGATGAAATGGCCCGTTACAAGGAGCAAACAGAGTTGGCGGGCGAAGGTTTTATGTTGCACCGCATTGGGGATGCGCTGACATCATGGTCTATTCACTCGGCGATATTGGAAGCTTACCGCATAGCTGTGTGGATTTGAAAATGCGCCACCCCGCTATACCAAGATTATAATTCTTCCTGTGGTGGGACGGTAAAGTTACATTTGCTCAAACTTCAGTTACCTTGCGTATTTGTTTTGTGTTTAGACAAAATAAGTGCATGGTTTTGCTGAAACGGGGAGATCACACATGCTATTTATGGACGTTGTCGCAAATACTTTACAATTTCTGGCAACTGCCTTTGTTATTGTCTTGGGCCTGGTCGGGTTGGCGGCTATTGTTATGTTCTTTATTGACCGCACCCAAACGCAGGATGCGGTCAGGCGTAATTATCCTGTGATCGGGCGGTTCCGGAAAGTGTTTACAGAATTGGGCGAGTTCTTTCGGCAATATTTCTTTGCGATGGACCGTGAAGAGATGCCGTTTAACCGTGCGCAACGCGATTGGGTGGGACGCGCGAGCAACGGGGAGAACAATACAATCGCTTTTGGCTCAACCCGGAACCTGAACCTTTCGGGTACACCTATTTTTACAAACGCGGCTTTTCCGCCTTTGGATGAGCAGGCCACAAAAACCGAGCCGTTACTGATCGGACCTTATTGTGATCAACCTTATGACGCGCCGTCTTTCTTTAATATCTCCGGCATGAGTTTTGGGGCTTTGTCAAAACCGGCGGTGCGCGCACTTAGCCGGGGCGCGAAAATTGCCAATGTGTGGATGAACACAGGCGAAGGCGGCTTGTCTGAATATCATCTGGAAGGTGGCTGCGATATTGTTTTTCAGATTGGTACGGCAAAGTACGGGGTGCGTGATTTAGAGGGTAATCTTTCGGATGAGAAACTGAAACAGGCAGCTAACCACCCCCAAGTTAAGATGTTCGAATTGAAACTGGCACAAGGGGCGAAACCCGGCAAAGGCGGGATATTGCCCGGGTCAAAAGTGACAAAAGAGATTGCCGGTATTCGGGGGATTACAGCGGGTGAGCCTAGTATCTCGCCCAACCGCCATATTGATATATCAAATGTGACCGAGTTGCTGGATATGATCGGACATATCCGCAATGTGACGGGCAAGCCTGTCGGGTTCAAGACTGTGATGGGGGATTTTGATGCGCTGGCGGCGTTTCTGGATCTGGTGGCAGAGCGCGGTATTGAACACGCGCCTGATTTCATCACATTGGATGGCGGCGATGGTGGCACCGGTGCTGCACCTATGCCGTTGATGGATATTGTAGGATTACCGTTGCGCGAGGCGCTGCCGATTGTTTCTGACATGATTTATGAACGCGGGCTGCGCGGGCGTATCCGGCTAATCGCCTCTGGCAAGTTGATCACACCGTCGGATGTGGCCTGGGCATTGGCAGCGGGGGCTGACTTTATTACCTGCGCACGCGGTTTCATGTTCTCATTAGGGTGCATTCAGGCGTTGAAGTGCAATAAGAACACATGCCCCACAGGGATCACGACCCATGACGGGCGGCTACAAAAAGGGCTGGTGCCTGAAGCCAAAAGTGTGAAGGTGGCGAACTATGCCAAAAGCTTGATTCATGAGGTTGAGATTATTGCCCATTCGGTTGGCGTGAAGGAACCGCGTGAGATCGGGCGGCGGCATGTGCGGATTGTGAAATCAAGCGGGGTTTCCATTCCTTTGAATAAGCTGGCACCTCGGCCGGAAATTCGGGTGTCACCTAAATAGGGTCTGCTTAATGAATCTGTACGCGTTATTACAATCCTCTGTGGAAGCTGGAAAACCCGTTCGGGTGGGGCTGATCGGGGCGGGTAAGTTCGGGTCAATGTTCCTGTCACAAGTGCCGACAACGATTGGTATGAATGTGACGGTTATTGCCGATCTGGATGTGCCGCGTGCACGTTTGGCTTGCGCAAGCGTTGGCTGGGATGATGCGCGCATCAACACCACGCGGTTTACTGAGGATGCCGCAAGTCTGATTGCGGACGCGGATGTTGATGTGGTGATTGAGGCCACGGGCCATCCTGCGGCGGGGTTAAACCATGCGGAGCAAGCTTTGGCCGAGGGCAAACACATCATTATGGTCAATGTCGAGGCAGATGTTTTGGCGGGGCCTTTACTGGCGGCGTGGTTTCGCAAAGCCGGGCTGGTCTATTCGATGGCTTATGGCGATCAGCCTGCTTTGACCAGTGAACTGGTTGATTGGGCGCGGGCGACTGGCTTTGAAGTGATTGCAGCGGGCAAAGGTACAAAGTATTTGCCTGCCTATCATAATGTAACACCTGACGGGGTTTGGCAGCATTATGGGCTGACCGCGGATGAAACCGAAAAAGCTGGGATGAACAGTCAGATGTTCAACTCTTTTCTGGATGGCACGAAGTCGGCCATTGAAATGGCAGCGATTGCGAACGCTTGTGATTTGTCGGCCCCTGCGGGTGGCTTGGCATTTCCGCCATGCAGCACCGATGATTTGCAAAATACCCTGATCCCGCGTGCGGATGGTGGCATGCTGGACGCGGCTGGGATGGTTGAAGTGGTTTCTTCGTTGAACCGTGATGGTAGTGAGGTTTCGCGTGATCTGCGCTGGGGTGTATATGTTGTGATCAAAGCCCCGAATGATTATACCGCTGCTTGCTTTGCGCAATACGGGTTGCCGACTGATAGGTCGGGGCAATATGCGGTGATGTATAAGCCGTTCCATCTGATAGGGCTGGAACTGGGGATCTCGGTTTTATCAGCGGCTTTACGCGGTGAGCCTACGGGGCAATCGCGTGGATTTAACGGCGATGCGGTGGCTTGTGCCAAACGCGATCTGGCTGTGGGTGACATGTTGGACGGCGAGGGCGGTTATACGGTTTGGGGCAAGTTGATGCCTGCGGTTGATAGTGTGAAGCGTGGTGCTTTGCCAATAGGGTTGGCAGGCGGGGTGCGTGTTGTGCGACCTGTCTTAAAAGGGGCTGTGTTATGTTGGGAGGATGTGGCGATAGATGCGGCCGATCCGACAGTGCGGTTGCGCCGTGAAATGGAAGCGGCATTTATTGCATAGCTGCCTGTAATATTTCCAACATATACGTGACCTTGAATGTTTTATCTTTGAAACCAGTGGCGGCTAGGCCATTGTCAGTCAAAAGGAGACACTTCATGCGTAAACTGACCTATTCACAAGTAACACCAAAGGCCGATTTTTTGAACCGCCGCCAGATTATGGCGGGTGCAGTCGGCCTTGGGCTGACCTCGATGTTTTCAGGGTCTGCGCATGCGAAGGCATTAGAGTATTCGAAAAGTGATTATAAGGTGGATATGGATACTACGCCTAAGGAAGCGGTTACGACGTATAACAATTATTATGAATATGGCACGGGCAAAGGTGACCCGGTTAAATACGCTGATGTGCTGACCACCGACCCCTGGAGTGTTGAGATTGGCGGTCTGGTGAATAATCCGGGCAAGTTTGCTTTGGAAGACATTCTGAAGGACGTGGCGTTGGAGGAACGTATCTACCGTTTCCGTTGTGTCGAGGCATGGTCGATGGTTGTGCCCTGGATCGGGTTTCAGCTATCTGACCTGATTGCTAAGGCCGATCCTACGGGCAATGCAAAATATGTGGCGTTCGAAACGCTGCACCGCCCTGATGAAATGCCCGGTATCGGTTGGAACCGCGGGTTTCCGTGGCCCTATGTTGAAGGCCTGCGCCTGGATGAGGCGATGCATCCGCTGACGTTTGTGGCAACAGGCATGTATGGTGAGGAACTGCCAAACCAGAACGGTGCGCCGTTGCGTTTGGTGGTGCCGTGGAAATACGGGTTTAAATCAATCAAATCGATTGTGAAGATTACTTTGACTGACAAACAACCGCCAACCACATGGAATCAGATTGCGGATCGTGAATACGGGTTTTATTCGAATGTGAACCCCGAGGTGGATCATCCGCGCTGGTCGCAAGCCAGTGAACGCCCGATCGGTGCGGGGCTGTTTGCCGGACGCATTCCGACGCTGAAGTTTAACGGTTATGAGGAAGACGTGGCCGGGCTTTATGCGGGAATGGATTTGCACAAGAATTTCTAGAGTCAGGCGACTTATAATATATGCGCTCCGCGCGGGGATATTTGCCTATTTGGAAAGGCGGGTCTCTCTACATTCTTCAGAAGCGTTGGACAGTGTGGGCGATAAGCCCAACACCCTGTGTATCTTTTATTACTGTGTGGGTTTATAGCGTCCCTGCGCATCCAATAGCTGAAACGTGGAAGCAATGCGGCTGATGGCCGGAACCAGACATTTTTGGTTTACAAAACCATCTTCGCCCGGTTGGGCACTATAAAGAGCCTCTGGAAATGCACGCATGTTTTCATGTGCACTGTCTTCATAATAAACATGAATTATGACCCACTCGTAAGCAATGCGGTATCTGTTGTAGGCTTCGGGTGAGGTTTTACAGCCGGTAAGGCTATTATAATCTGTGCGCAACATAACGGGGTATGCAGTTGGGTCGATACTAATGCTGTTTTGTAGGGGTTTTAGACTTTGAATGTAGGGCGCGTCTTCTACTGGGTCTATTGCTGGGTTCATTAAAGCCAAAGCGATACCAACGTTCAGCCACGAAGATGGGAAACACGCAGGCAAGCCGAAGTTTTCAGCGATATTGTCCTTTTTATAAAGCCGGCGAAATAAAGCACGGCTGTGGCGCAATGCATAATGAATGTTATGTTGCTTGTTGCCAATATTCGCATCTGCGAAAATCAGGAAACGAAGAACAGCTTGCATTTCATGGTTGTAGCCGTAAATTTTACAGCCCTGCGTTTTACTTTCCAGAGCAACAGGTAATATATGATATTGTCTGATTTTTTCAGTGCCACCGGCCAATGCAAATCCATTCAAAATAAACCCCAATATCACTTTAGCGGTTATAAAGCGTATCAATGGTTTCATTTTCAGTCATCTCAAATAGCGGTTGCATTGATTAACAGTATTTCCCGCAGTTATGGAAAGAAAGTTGGGTGCCCATATGGAAACAAGGCTTATAACGGCCTTATTGAAACAATTTGAACAACTGCGTGAGGCGCGGTGTTTTGAATATCGGACTTGTGTATTACATGTATCCTAAGAGATTAACGGGAAAGACATATGTCTATAGTACAGGTGATAAACTCAATAACACGGCGCATTCCGGCGTGGCCATTATATATAGTATTGGTGGTGCCGGGTATTTGGCTATTTTACCAAGCGGTTAATAACCAACTTGGGGCCGATCCTTTGAAGGTTTTGGAGTTTCAGCTAGGGCTATATGCGCTTCAGTTACTGGTGGCGACATTGTTGATCACACCGATACGCAATTTGTTGAATATCAATCTGATTAAATTCCGCCGTGCAATCGGGCTGATGGCGTTTTTCTATGTTTCGGCACATTTCACCACTTACTTGTGGCTGGACCAGCAATGGGCTTGGGCAGCTATAATCAAGGATATCACCAAACGACCCTATATCATTATCGGGGTATTATCATTTCTGGCGCTGGTGCCTTTGGCAATCACCTCTAACAACCGCTCTATTAAACGTCTTGGCGCGGCTTCTTGGAAGAAATTGCACCGCGCAGCGTATTTTGCGGCTATCGGCGGGGCTGTTCATTACGTGTTGTTACGCAAAACCTGGGAACAAGAGCCGATTCTGTACGTTTTCGGGGTGCTTCTTTTGCTTGGATACCGTTTCATTCGTGCAAATAAGACAAGACTCGGTCTTTTTCGCCGGGTGAAGGGAAAAATCGCGGAGCATCTGCAATGAATCGGTCAAAGGAATCGCAGTGGTTCATAGGTTTTGATGATTTTTGCAGTTAATTTTCGGTAAAGCCTGACGGCATTCCCCCCAAATCTATCCACATTTTTCGTGTAAAATCAGTGGGTTTTGGGAAAAATAGCTATAAAAACAAGAAAAATAAAAATAACTTCAAAAAAAGTGCTATTTTCTAAAAAAAGGACTTGCGGTGATAGTGCACTAACACTAAACACCCCCTTACTGGACGCGACGTTGTCAACACACACTACGCTGACAACGACACGGACGGGAATATAGAGACAAACGAGCGGCGGGCGCGCCAAGGGAAACCAAAGGCGCTACCGAAGTTTTTTGTCTCTGGCTCTTTGAAATTGATAGTATCTGAAGAGATATGTGGGCGGTTTGGTTTCGTTTCGACGGACGAACGTTTGCATATCACGTTTCTAGGTTTCGGCCGATGATGAAATGTCAGCTTCACGTTTGATGTGGTTCTTTGTTTACTTTGGTAAACCTAGACACAACAAACTTAAAAATGACGATTGCCTGTTTCAGTAAGACAGGTAATCAAAATTCAATCTTCGCCTGAAGGTTGGATTTGATGTGCAGAGGTTCGAACGTCAAGGATATGATGGCAACATCATTTCAACTTGAGAGTTTGATCC
>CAXMSA010000050.1:0-18077 GCA_964195605.1 uncultured Amylibacter sp. | reverse complement strand
TCGCACAAAACGGGGCTGCAACAGTTGAACTGGCAGGTCGCCCCTTTACCATCACTCAGGATTTTGTCTCGGATGTGTCAGAAACCAACCTGATCCCTACTATCAAAAACCTCAAACGCGCCTTGCTGGTACTGCATTCGCCCACAGATCAAACGGTTGGCATTGAAAATGCAGCTCAGATTTTTACCGCGGCCAAACACCCTAAAAGCTTTGTCACGCTCGACAATGCCGATCATTTAATCACCAATAAAGAAGACGCAGAATACGCAGCCGAGGTTATTGCCGCATGGTCAGCCCGTTACCTTGGCATTCGCCAACCCGCCGCCCCCATCGGGGCCCCCGAAGGCATCGTGCGCTCAACCGAAGCCGATGCGGACGGTTTCCTGCAAGACATCACCGCAGGCCCTCTGCACCACACATTAGCCGATGAGCCCAGCACCTATGGCGGCACCAACAAAGGCATGACACCTTATCAGTTCTTGTCTGCAGGCCTTGCCGCTTGCACGTCAATGACCATCCGCATGTATGCGCGGCGCAAAGGCTGGCCGTTAGAGAAAATCCACGTCGATGTGACCCATAACAAAGTTCATGCGCAAGATTGCGAGACCTGTCACGCCACGGAAGGAAAGGTGGATATTTTCACCCGCGAGATCCACCTTAGCGGACCGCTTGACGACACCCAGAAACAACAATTACTGGGGATCGCCGACAAATGCCCTGTGCACCGCACCTTTGAAAACGATATATCGGTGATAACAGTACTGGCTTAGCCCCGTCTGTGGTCAGGATGCAAAGACGCGCCCAATATATGCTCTGAATTGTGAATAACCTGCTTGGCTTGCCCGATGATCAAGGGATCGGGGGCGGTCACAATGTTCGTGTCTTTATCAGGATAATTCACACCGTTCAGGAAATGCAACATACAGTTGATCCGCGCGCGTTTCTTGTCATCGGACTTCACAATCGTCCAAGGTGCATCCGCAGTGTCGGTGTAAAAGAACATCGCCTCTTTGGCTTCGGTATAATCATCCCACTTGTTCAAACTGGCCTTATCAATCGGTGACAGTTTCCACCGCTTCAAAGGATCATCGCTGCGTGACACAAACCGGCGCTTCTGTTCTTCTTGGCTCACCGAAAACCAGTATTTGAACATCCCGATACCGGAGCGCACCAGCATACGTTCAAAATCAGGTGTCTGGCGCATAAATTCAAGATATTCATTCGGTTTGCAAAACCCCATCACCCGCTCAACACCGGCCCTGTTATACCAGCTACGGTCATATAGAACCATCTCGCCCGCAGTAGGCAAATGCCCGATATAACGTTGGAAAAACCACTGTCCGGTCTGGCGTTCACCCGGTTTAGGCAAGGCCACAACACGTGCGGTACGCGGGTTCAAATGCTCCATAAACCGCTTGATTGTACCACCTTTACCAGCCGCATCACGGCCCTCAAACAACAACACAAACTTTTGCCCTGTTTCCTGCGCCCATAACTGCACCTTCAACAACTCAGACTGCAATTCGCGTTTGCGCGCCTCATATTCCTTTTTGCC
Source organism: uncultured Amylibacter sp. (assembly GCA_964195605.1). Taxonomy (GTDB): domain Bacteria; phylum Pseudomonadota; class Alphaproteobacteria; order Rhodobacterales; family Rhodobacteraceae; genus Amylibacter. The sequence continues at coordinate 16,522 of CAXMSA010000050.1, read as the reverse complement.
CATCTTTTCATGGTCAGTTTTTTTCTCCGGGTCAAACGCGCTTGCAACAGCGTCTGTAGCCACCCTTGGAAATGTCAGATCATCTTTGGCATTGCCAGCCGTTATTTTCTTCTCCGCTGCAGGTGTTGTCGTCATTTTAATATCTCCGTTTGAATTTGCGAAAATATACATAAATGGTCTAAAATTGCTTTGACCTAGATCAAAAGCAAATGATTTTTTGCAACTTGATATACCCCTGCCCTCGATTTTGCTTTATGTTAAAACAAAAAGAGCAGATAAGAATCGAAAATGGCCGCAACAGACCTGTTTAAAAACGATAAGCCCGAAAAAACCTATGATGCATCCTCGATCCAAGTGCTTGAGGATATGGAACACGTGCGCCTACGCCCCGGCATGTATATCGGCGGCACCGATGACCGCGCATTGCACCATATGGTGGCCGAAATTATCGACAATTCAATGGACGAAGCCGTCGCCGGTCACGCCAATTGGATCGAGGTCGAACTGCACGCGAATTTTCACCTGACAGTACGCGACAACGGTCGCGGCATTCCGGTGGACGCCCACCCCAAAGACCCGACAAAATCCGCGCTGGAAATTATCTTTTGCACATTGAACGCAGGCGGCAAGTTTTCCGATGAAAACTACGAAACATCCGGCGGCTTAAATGGTGTTGGCTCATCCGTGGTTAACGCCCTATCCGATCATGTGCGCGTCGAAGTGGCCCGCAACCGCGAATTATTCGCGATGGAATTTTCGCGCGGTGTGCCACAAACCAAACTGGAAAACCTCGGCTCCATCCTGAACCGCCGTGGCACCAGTGTAACCTTCCACCCCGATCCAGAAATATTCGGCCCCAAAGCCCGCTTCAAACCCAAGCGGCTTTATGACATGGCCAAATCCAAGGCTTATCTGTTCTCAGGCGTTGAAATCCGCTGGAAATGCGATCCTGCCTGTCTGGCTTCGGGCGATGAAACCCCGACCAGCGACACTTTCCACTTCCCCAACGGGTTATCGGATTATCTGGCCGAACGCATGGAAGGTGCCTCGGTCTACTCGGAAACCCCCTTTGCAGGCAAAGTCAGTTTCAGCGAAAAATTCGGCCCCACAGAAGTGGGATCGGTTGAATGGGCGATTAACTGGACACCCGTCCGCGACGCCTTCATGCAATCCTACTGTAACACGGTCCCCACACCTGAAGGCGGCACCCACGAAAGCGGGTTCTGGACTGCGATCCTGAAAGGCATCAAAGCTTACGGGGAACTAACTGGTACCAAAAAAGCTGCACAGATCACCCGCGAAGATGTGATGGGCGGCGGCTGCGCACTGGTCTCAATCTTCATTCAGGAACCAAAATTTGTCGGCCAAACCAAAGACCGTTTAGCCACAGCAGAGGCCCAGCGTCTGGTTGAAAATTCCGTGCGCGACCATTTCGATAATTGGCTGGCATCCAACAACAAACCCGCAGGGGCCATTCTTGATTACATGGTGTTAAAGGCCGAAGAACGCCTGAAACGCCGCCAGGAAAAAGAAACCGCGCGCAAAACCGCCACCAAAAAACTACGCCTGCCCGGCAAACTGACCGATTGTTCATCAAAGACCCGCGAAGGTACTGAGCTGTTCATCGTGGAAGGTGACAGTGCGGGCGGTTCCGCCAAAATGGCCCGCGATCGCAAAACGCAGGCCTTACTACCCCTGCGCGGAAAAATCCTGAACGTATTGGGGGCCGCATCGAACAAGATCGGCACCAATAATGAGATTAGCGACCTGTGTCAGGCCCTTGGCGTGCAAATGGGCACCAAGTTTAACGTCGAAGACCTACGTTATGACAAAGTTATCATCATGACCGACGCAGATGTCGACGGCGCCCATATAGCCGCCCTATTGATGACTTTCTTCTTCACCCAAATGCGCCCGCTGATCGACAATGGCCACCTATACATGGCCTGCCCGCCGTTGTTTCGCTTAACCCAAGGGGCCAAACGGGTTTATTGCATGGATGACGCAGAGAAAGACGCATGGCTGGAAAAAGGTCTGGGGGGCCGCGCCAAAATCGAAATATCCCGCTTCAAAGGCTTGGGCGAAATGGACGCCAAAGACCTGAAAGACACCACCATGAACCCCGCAACCCGCCAGCTGATCCGCATCAACATTGATGAGGATGAACCGGGTGAGACCGCCGATCTGGTGGAGCGTTTGATGGGCAAAAAACCGGAATTACGGTTTGAGTATATTCAGGAACACGCGAAGTTTGTTGATGATTTGGATGTTTAGAGGACACAGTTATACTAAAAAGCATGTATTTGGGTGGGGCAATATTTTAAGGTTTCAGGGATAATATAACAACTACAAGGTTATCTGCAGCTCGCGTTGTTATGTGTTTAGATCCTGCGACGTGCAGTCTAAAGCCCACCCGAGTTTAGGGCAGAATACCCCTTAACACTTTTTACGGTGATAATGATACGTGCCTTTCTTATGGTTCCAATGACCACCGCAAGCATCCAATCCACCACCATGTGAGATCTTGGTATTTCCGCCAAAATCATGGCTATGGTTTGCATCCTGCTTTAAAGTTACAACTGCACTAAAACCAACAGATGTTAGTATAAACCCACTTAAAACAACAGTTATTGCAATAATTTTCATACTTTTAATCCAAATTAGTTGTTAATTACTTAACCTAACTTAAATCTACTTGTAATGGCAAGCCGCCCCGAAAATGCGAATAACAATACTCGCGCATATACCTAATTATACACCGCAGACCGACCTTGGTAAATTGCAATTCATAGCGCCTTAAACATAATGGGCAGCTCATATATTCCCATAAAATCAAAGCCATATTCGTCTGAAAATGATTCATTGAAAAAAACAATTACATATACTTAAACGTGTTATTATATTAGCAAAGTATCTCTCTTAGTAACCTTTAACATACTGTTATTAGGTACCTTTTATTTACTGCATGCAATAATAGTGCGTACTTTTCAATTAACCATCACCTGTTAAACAAATTATATCTAGCTAAGTGACTTACTATTCACAATCGCAGGTAATCGGGTCGTGAATATGATTGAATTTAAGAATGATTGAAAATTCAATCCAAAACTCACTTGAAAATAATATTTTCGAGATCGGTTTCGATAAACGAAGCCGATTGAACGGAAAAATGAAAACAGCAGAACGCTGCAAATATATTGGTTTTTGGTGCCGATACAGGCCCTTTGGAAATACCGGCACCAAAAACCAATCAGCACAAAGGATATACACGACATGCTTAAAACAACTATTTTACTTGGGATGGTATCCTTCATAACCCTGTCTGGCTGCGCAGTTAATCATAGAAACTATGAATTAACTCCCGTGAGAGTACAAACATCAAAAGGTGAGGTGCTTTGCCAGCTTTACTCAGTTTATTATGTTAAGTGGGACGAAACAATCCGCGTGCCCGCAAATATGAATATCGTAACTGGCAACGACATTTTCCGTAACGAAGGGCAACGCCTTCGTCAAATACATTTACACGGATCATAACCCTTAATTCATATCTGATAGAGGTTGATAAACCATGCGATTAACATTTGTTTCCCATAGCATTATTGATTTTCGCATGGATACCATGTCGGGAGATGCTTTCGGTAAGATTTTAATATATTATCGACGTGATGATGCGCCATCCATTTTAGAACATGAACAAGTCCATATATCCTGCCCTTTCTGTGATAAAGAGCCAGAATGGCGGATATGAAATAACATCATAATATTGTCTAAAAACAAGAAGTTACAACTGGTAATCGCTTTTCCGCGGGTTATCGAAAATATTTTCAAAGACACCGGTAGTCATCTTGATGACATTTTAGTACTTCAAGAACCAATTACCCAAAGCGTGCAAAGCACACATGTGGTAGAAACCCAGTATATGCATTAAAATCTGTGGTGCTTTCTTCACTACCCCAGAATGCGCCCATAACCGTACATTAGCCCCAAACTGTAAATCACATAAAACCCACCTAGGTGTGCGTTATATATTAATCTTGGTTTATTTAGTTATTATAACCCACACCGCAAATATTCCTTCACAACACATCTTGGGGCTTCTGCACGTATTTCCATCCCCCCCTTATTCCGCCATTGCGCCATATCAAACGCGGGGAAAAATGTATCGGCGCCCTCAACCTGCAAATCCACTTCTGTCAATAACAGACGATCTGCCAAAGGCAGCAACGTTTTGTAAATCAGATTGCCGCCAATACCGTAGATACGGCAGTAGCCTGCACTTTCAGCAAACGCAATCGCCGCCTCAAGCGAGGTAAATTCATGCTCTGCCCCACAACCTTTCGATGTGACCACCAGGTTCAGACGGTTCTTCAAAGGTTTGAACGGCAGGCTTTCCCAAGTGTTGCGCCCCATGATGATGGCCCCACCAAAGGTCTCGCGTTGGAAAAATTTCAAATCCTCGGGGGCAAACCACGGTATTGTGTTGTCTTTACCAATGGCCCCGTTGCGGGCGCGTGCTGCGATTAAAGTAATCATGGTCTACACCGCCACAGGGGCTGAAATATGCGGGTGTGGGTCATAACCTGAAAATTCAAAATCATCATATTTAAAGTCAAATATCGACGTAACCTTGCGTTTGATAATCAGTTTAGGCAAAATCCGCAATTTTCGCGATAACTGCTTTTCCACCTGATCCATATGGTTTGAATAGATATGCGCATCACCCAATGTATGCACAAAATCCCCCGCCGTATAACCCGTTACATGGGCCAGCATCTGCAACAGCAGTGCATAAGACGCGATATTAAATGGTACGCCCAGAAACATGTCAGCCGAGCGTTGGTATAGCTGTAAATGCATCTTATCGCCAATAATGCGCGTCTGCCACATGGTATGGCACGGCGGCAGGGCCATCTCACCAATCTCGGCAGGGTTCCATGCCGATACAATCAAACGGCGGCTATCAGGTGTGGTTTTGATATTTTCAATCAGCTGTGTGATTTGATCCACAGAGCCGGTTTTAGACGGAAACGCCCGCCATTGTTTGCCGTAAACGGGGCCAAGATCACCATTTTCATCGGCCCAATCATCCCAGATCGAAACCCCGTTTTCCTTTAGATAACGGATGTTCGTGTCCCCTGACAGAAACCACAAAAGTTCATGTATGATCGAACGTAAATGCACTTTTTTGGTTGTCACTAAAGGAAAACCGTCCGCCAACGGATAACGCATTTGCAGGCCGAAATGTGCAATCGTGCCGGTGCCCGTGCGGTCAGTGGATTGCTCCCCATTCTTTAGGATTTCGCGCAAAGCGTCGTGGTATTGTTGCAAATCAACCTCCCTTATCCAATAAGCTAGCGGATAACATGATTCAGATATCACTATATCTAGCGATATCCATTTCGTGAACCGCAATATGAAGGAATTTTAGCCTTTTTTGATCTGATCCATGGTTTTGAATGGGGTGATGTCCTGCTCATCAATGCTTAACTCAATAATCGCCCCTGTCGGGGATGCTTTGGCACGTTCAAAAGCAGCAGCGAATTGACTGGTTTCAGTGACCTTTTCACCATGTATACCATAAGCCGCCGCCAATTTGACGAAATCGGGATTGACGATTTTAGTACCACTAACACGATCAGGATAACGGCCCTCTTGATGCGCACGGATAGTGCCATACATGGCATTATTCAAAATCAACGTGATCGGATACAATCCCTCTTGCGCCGCAGTGCCCATTTCCTGCCCGTTCATCTGGAAATCCCCGTCACCGGCAAAACAGATAACTTGAGTGTTCGGTTCCACAACCTTGGCAGCAAGGGCAGATGGCAGCCCTGCCCCCATAGCACCCGATTGCGGGCCTATATAGCGTTGCTTGCGGGTGTAGCTTAGATGTTTGCCGGCCCATATGGCAAAGTTACCTGCCCCGTTGGTAATGATCGCATTATCATCCAGGTTTTCACGCAAGTAAGTACAAATCGTTGCCATATCCACCGCACCGGTTTGTTTCCTGGCAGGTAGCATCTGTTCGTATATATCACGGGCCTCGGCGCGCCATTTGGCCCAATTGGGCGTTAATTTTGTTTTTAACAGGGCCTTCAGCAGATGGTTCGGGCTTGCATGAATAGCAATATCGGGTTGGTATATTTTACCCAGCTCACGGTCGGAGATATGGCTATGGATGATCTTTTGTTTAGCGTTGGGTACATCCAGCAATGTCCAACCATCGGTAAAGCTTTCACCAAAGCGGATGTTAAGCGCAAATATGACATCCGCGTCCTTGATCCGTTGTTTCATTTGCGACCACATCCCAATGCCTGCCTCACCTATGAATTGCGGATTGGTGTTGTCCATCAAATCCTGATAGCGAAAAGCGGTTGTAATCGGCAAATCGTTGGTTTCAGCCCATGTAATCAAATCGTCACGCGCCGGTTCATTCCACGCACCGCCACCAACAACGATAAGCGGTTTTTTTGCCGTGTTCAGCAGATCAATTGCCGCCGATATGGCCTCTGGCGCAGGGGCAGGTTCGGTGATTTTTATGCGCGGCGCGGGTTGGCGTAATGTGTCGGATGTCAGCATATCTTCGGGCAACGCAATCACCACAGGGCCGGGCCTGCCGGACAGGGCCGTGTGAAAGGCCCGCGCGATAATTTCTGGGATACGATCAGGGTTTTCTATTTCGGTTACCCATTTGGCGACAGTACCAAAAAATGCTTTGTAATCAATTTCCTGAAAGGCTTCACGATCGCGCATATCACGGCCAATCTGCCCGACAAACAGGATCATCGGGGTCGAGTTTTGCATCGCCGTATGCACCCCAATAGAAGCGTTTGTGGCCCCCGGCCCGCGTGTGACCAGACAGATGCCGGGCTTGCCTGTCAGCTTGCCATAAGCCTCAGCCATGAAAGCTGCGCCGCCCTCATTACGGGTGGTGATCAGGCGGATATGGTTTTGGGCGTCATATAAGCCGTCAAGCACAGCCAGATAACTTTCGCCGGGCACGCCAAAGGTGGTGTCGACGCCTTGTTCGATCAGTGATTTAACCAATAAATGTCCTGCAAGCATCTAAGGAATCCTTATATGTGTTTTCTTGTAACCTATGCACCGCTTTTCATAAGGTCTATGGGGCAGTTCAGGTTTTCTTAATAAATCTGAAACAGTGAACTTCATCACTTTATTTACGTCACTTTACGTTAAGTTAGCATCTTGGGAAACAAAATCATCCATCTTTTGTTCCTTGTGCGGGCTGCCCTCTCCCGAATGGCGGCCCGCCTTTATATCACTATAAGCTGATCTATATTTTCAAGGCAAAGCTGTGGGCGGTCAGGCTTTTCGCAATTCAACACCTCTTCAAGCGTGCTATCGCCTGTTAACACCAATGCACCGTCCATATCGGCATTTACCGCCATGGCGATATCCGTGTATAATCGATCCCCTACCATGACTGAATTGGCAACGGTCACCCCCAGAATTTCAGCGGCAATTTCAACCAGAGCCGGGGAAGGTTTGCCGAAAACCTCTGCACATTTAACCCCGCAACACCCCTCTACCGCACCAATAATTGCAGCCGCATCTGGCACTCCCAGACGGTCTGACATCGGACAATAGCGATCAGGGTTTGTCTGTCGCCACTAAAATGGCACGCTCCTCTTCCACAATAGTTCGAAACGCGATATCGAGTTTCGCGTAGTCAAAACCGCGGTCAAAACTGGCAATGACAATATCGATCTTCTTGGGATCATCGGATATTTCTATGCCTGCATCACGCAGGGTTTCAAATAATGGTGCTTCTGATATTGGGTAAACCACGGCCCCTTTTTTATGGGTATTCAACCAAGCCGCCGTTGCGGTACCTGATGTAATAACCCGGCCCTGTGCAGGCAGCCCCAAAGCCTCTAACCGTTGTTCATAATCAACCACCGTTTTTGTCGGATTGTTGGTCACAAACGCATATGGCAGTTTATTATCGGCCAGCCATTTGAACAGTTCAGGCACGCCTGGCAACAATTTGTCGCCAAGGTAGATCGTACCATCAAGATCGAAAAATATGCTTCATAGATTTTAGATGCAGCGTTCGGTGGGTGGTTCGATGTGGGCATGTGCTATCCTATAGTTTCTGTGATTTGTTACATGCTCTTATCAGGGGTAGCAATGGTGCTGGTTTTTTAATCGAAACCGTGGCAAACACATGGTTATGACACGTATATTGATCTTGAACGGCCCTAACTTGAACCTGCTTGGCACCCGCCAACCAGAGGTATATGGCACCACAACACTTGCTGACATTGAACAGATGTGTACGCAAAAAGCCGCTGATCTGAGCATCACAGTCGAATGCCGCCAGTCTAACCACGAAGGTGTGTTGATTGACTGGATACACGCCGCACGCGGGGATTTTGATGGAATTATCATCAATGCGGGAGCTTATACCCATACCTCCATCGCAATAATGGATGCGGTTTCCTCGGTGGAAATTCCAACACTGGAATTGCACCTCTCAGACATTAATGCCCGCGAAGAATTCCGCCATGTCAGCTATATCGGCAAGGTGGCGTTTGATGCGATCATGGGGCATGGGGCGGATGGATACCCTATGGCGATTGTACGGATGCTGAAAGAACTAAAAATTAGGCCATAACCTGTGGCTTCGTTACTTATGATGCAGATCAAAGTGTGGATGATATAATGCGATATCATGATCACAAACGGTAGCAAAATATTTATTAACCTACGATGTGCAGCCTTGGCGGCACCCAGTTTTTGAGGCCCAGATGAGCAACGACCCTTATGCAGCCCTTGGCGTAAAAAAGACCGCAACGGATGCCGAGATTAAAAAGGCATACCGCAAAATCGCGCGCAATAGCCATCCTGATCTAAATCCGGATGATGCTACTGCGGAAGCCAAATTCAAAGCCGCCTCTGCCGCATATGATTTTTTGAAAGACACAGATAAGCGCGCGCGGTTTGATCGCGGCGAAATTGATGCTACCGGTGCAGAGCAGCAACCGGAACGGAAATTTTACCGCGAATATGCACAAAATCCCGATAATCCCTATCAGTCAAGCCAACAGTACGAAGGCTTTGGTGATACTTCTGATATTTTCGCGGAAATTCTGCGCCAACGGGCGCAAGCTGGGCGGCAATCTACGGCCCAAGATGGTTTCAACATGCGCGGCCAAGACAGGCGTTATTCACTGGAAATCCCGTTTATGGATGCCGTATTGGGCGGCAAAACCCGCATCACTTTGCCCGTTGGCGGTATGCTGGACGTCGAAATCCCGCAAGGCACCGCAGATCAGCAAACTATTCGATTGCGCGGCAAGGGCGGCCCCGGCTTTGAAGGTAGCCCTGCGGGAGATGCATTCGTGACTTTAACAGTGCGCCCGCATCCGATTTTTCGTCGCAAAGGCAATGACATTCTGATCACCCTGCCGATCACCCTAGATGAGGCGGTTCTGGGCGGCAAAGTTGAAACCCCAACAATAGACGGCACTGTGAAATTGACCATCCCTAAAGGCGCCAACAGCGGGCAAACCCTGCGGATGCGCAGGCGCGGGGTAAACCCTGCAGGCAAACCTGCGGGCGATCAGCGGGTTGAACTACAGATTGTCACGCCCCCCAAAGATAATGACGAACTTGAAAAATTCATGGAAAACTGGCGGAAAGCAAACGCTTACGATCCACGCAAGGGGATGAAGATATGACCGGGCGATATTCAGAAGATCAGGCGATAGCAGCTGTTGCCAGCTTGACGCGCACACAATTGATATCCTTTGTCGAAGCCCAGATCATTGTGCCGCTACACACGGAAAACGGTATCGTTTTCAGGCAGGTTGATCTGGTCAGGATGGAACTTTTATGTGAGCTAACCGAGCATTTCAACTTGAACGATGACGCGCTGAGCATCATAATATCCTTGATCGATCAATTGCACAGTACACGCGGTGAGCTAGAGTGTATATTGCAAGCAATCAAAGAAGAACCTGCGGATGTACGTAAACGGCTGGGCCACGCCTTGTTGAACATCCAAAGCCCCCGAAAGGACAGATAATGAGCGCATATGTCATTGTCGACACAAAAATCAATGACCCCGAAGCTTACGAGTTTTATAAAGCCAAAGCCAAACCGCTTGCCGAAAGCTATGGCGGGGTTTACCGCACCCGTGGTGGTGAGATGAACGTATTAGAGGCTGACTTATGGACCCCCACACGCATTGTCGTGGTGGAATTCCCCGATATGCAGGCGGCACGAAATTTTGCCAATAGCCCAGAGTATGCCCCGGTTCGGGCCATACGGCACGCCAATGCAAACTGCACTTTGATCATTGTCGACGGAATATAATGAAAAGCCCCACATAAGCGGGAATTTCTTTGCTATTCAAAAATACTCAGTGTAGCGGCGCCACACCCAATGGCACGGTAAATTTTACGCACCAGATGTAAACTTCATTGAAATGTGACAAGTCTACACTTGCCGGAATAACAAAGCTTTGCTTGCCTTTAAGCTGCTTAAGATTACCAAGGTAAGTGGCTTTTGAATATTTGCCGTCCTTGCCAAAACCCACACTTGGATCAGGGGCACCGTCCAAGCTGAAGTTATCTTCCAATGTGATGATATGGCTACCATCCGCCTGTTTTGAGATTGTATAATCCCCTGTTGTGACGTGATTGTTTGTACCATGAAAGCTGCCAGTTTTGGTCTCAGCAACTGCTGCATTTGCGCCAAATGCTAAAAAAGCAACGGCTGCAAATTGGATTAGAATTTTGAACATGTAGGGTATTCCTATGATTATTGCGGATATCCGCTGTTGGTTAATTCAAACGTAATGATCATCACGTCTTTGTTTCTTGCCCCACTATACAGTTAGGAACCGATTGGTACAAATCACATAATCGTGAGTTATTGACCTTATGGTTCCTAATTAATATATGTGGGTGGAAGGACGTAATTATAATGGCAAGACCCCGAGAGTTTGAAATCGAAGTGGCAACTCAAAAAGCCATGAATGTTTTTTGGGAATATGGCTATGGCGGCGCATCACTGCCTGCCCTGTTGACAGGTATGGGCATTGCGCGCGGTAGTTTTTACAAAGCTTTTGAAGGTAAAAAGCCACTTTTTATGTCTGTGCTCAATTTATATGACAAAGAAGCGATAGCCCCTGCGGTAACTCTTTTATCAGGCCCTGACAGCCTGGACGGATGGGATCGTATCAAGCTGCTTTTCAATCTGGTTTCAGGGGCTGCGGCAAAGGGGGACCGGCGTGGATGTCTTGTATGCACTGCCGCGGCCGGGCCTGCAGCATATGACGCAGATATTGCAAGGGCTGTAGCACAGGCACTTGATAAAATGCGTAAAGGCTTTAAAACCGCCCTTGGTGCATCTGCAGCGCATTCATCTATGAATGATAAAAAGCAACGCGCTTTTGCAGATATGTTAACGGCACAATATGTTGGCTTGCGGATACTCGCACGTTCTCAGGCCCCTTTGGCGACACTTGAACGCAGTGTCAGTGCAATCGACAATCTATCAGATATGGTGACATAAGCTTATATCGCAGGCATTATGCCATTATAAACAACTGCAAGTCGGCAACATTGGTACCCGTGGCCCCTGTCATCAACAGATCATCCGAAAGCTTCAAAGCGGCATAGCTGTCATTATTCCCCAACAGGTCAGCGATCACACCACCCTGTGCAGCAATGCGCTCCAGCGTGGCATTATCAACCAGCCCACCAGCCGCATCGGTCGGACCATCACGCCCATCCGTACCACCGCTTAAGAACACCCATGTGCCTTGCAACCCTGTGCGTGTGGCTTTTTCTGCCAATAACAAAGCCAATTCCTGATTGCGCCCGCCTCTGCCGTTACCAACCAGATTAACCGTTGTCTCGCCACCGTAGGCTAATACGAACGGTGCTTTATGTTTTTTAACATCAGCCAAGATACGACCCACCGCATCATGAACATCACCAATCAGCGGCTCTTCTATCATAATAGCACCTGCGTTTTCCGCCATTGCCACAAGGCTTTGGGTATTGGAACAAATCAGCGTGGCATCTGGGTTAGGCAAGGATGGGCATTCTTCAGCCGTTTCCAAATGTTTGCGCACGGATGTCGGCATTTTATCAAAGATACCTTTTTCGATCAGCAAATCACGCGCTTCTTTGATTGTACCTATTGGTCCGATACTTGGCCCGCTGCCAACAACACGCAGATCATCACCCAACACGTCTGACAGAATATAAGACCGCACGCTTGCAGGCTTCGCATAGCGCAAAAACCCGCCGCCTTTCAATTTGGACAGCGATTGGCGGATTAGGTTCATATTTGTGATGTCAAAGCCACTGGCCAAAAGCACCTCATTGACCCCTGCCTTGTCTTCAAGGCTGACGCCCATAACGGGCGATGGTAGCAGTGCAGAACTGCCACCACTGACCAAGGCCAGCACAACATCATCTTTGGTGGCCGATTTAAGTAAAGCAATCACCTCACGCGCCGCCGCCTGCCCGTTGCTATCTGGCACGGGATGGGCCGCGCCAAACACGCGGCAACCGTCAATCTTTGCCACATTTTCATAGTTCGTCACAGCAATTGCTTCAACCACCGCCCCTTGGGGCAAAGCATCCATCGCAGATTGCGCCATATTGCAGGCCGCTTTACCCACGGAAATGATAATATATTTACCGTCCTTTAATTTTGATAATGCTTGTTTTTCAAAGGCTTGACCTAGTGTCTTATTTGGAACAGCAGCCGCTACCCCTGCCATAAAAGCGCATTTTGCTTCTGCCCTTAAATCTTTCAAAGTCATTCAGTCCTGCCTTAAATATAAGTTTATTACCCTTCTATAAACAACAACGCAGGGGTTTCCAGCAGGTTTTTCAAAGCCTGCACAAACACCGCCGCATCATAACCATCAATCACCCGGTGATCGAACGAACAGGATATATTCATCATCTTGCGCGGCTGAAATTGCTGCCCATCCCATATCGGCCGCATCGCCATTTTATTGACGCCAACAATCGCCACCTCCGGATAATTAATGATCGGCGTCGAAGCAATCGCCCCAAGTGCACCCAATGAGGTGATCGTGATCGTAGACCCCGTCAATTCATCACGCGTAGCTTTGCCTGTTCTTGCCAATTCCGCCAAGTGAGACATATTATTTGCACTATCCCAAAGGTTCAACTTTTGCACATCTTTCACCACAGGCACACTAAGCCCCGCAGGCGTTTGCGTAGCGATACCGATGTGAACACCCCCGTGTTGTGAAATAATATTTGCATCATCATCAAAATGCGCATTCATTTCAGGCTGTGTTCGAACCGCCTCCACAATCGCACGCATAATAAAGGGCAGAACCGTCAGCTTGGGGCGGACCTTTTTGTGCTTTTCATTCAATTGCCCCCGCAGGTTTTCCAGTTCGGTCATATCCACCTCTTCCACAATCGTAATGTGGGGGATACGCGATTTTGACAGGGCCATTTTTTCAGCGATCTTACGGCGCATACCGATCACCTTGATCTGTTTTATATCCTCAGTCTTGGCTGGCTGATCTGGTACCTTTCTTAAGAACATATCCATATCTTCATGAGTGATCCGCCCCGACGGGCCGGTGCCTGTCATGTCTTGCAAGTCCACCCCCGACTCTTTTGCACGTTTGCGCACAGATGGGCCAGCTTGCGGTTTTTCGATGACAGGTAAGGCCGCTTTGGGCGGTTCAGCCAATGTTTCAGGCTTGGTTTCAACGACCGCTTCATCCCCCGCCCCTTGCACATCCATCTTGACCAACGGCGCGCCTATAGCGATTGTATCACCCACCTCACCTGCCAGCCAGGTCACCTTGCCATCCTGAGAAGACGGCACTTCAATGGCCGCTTTGTCAGTCATAACAACGGCTAAAACATCATCCTCTTTAATGACATCACCAACTTTGACCTGCCATTCAGTCAGCTCGGCTTCTGCAATACCCTCACCCACATCCGGCAATAAGATTGTTTGAATACCCATTAATTAAACCTCCATCACATTGCGTAAATTCTGTGCCACCCGAACAGGCCCCGGAAAATAATCCCATTCCTGCGCATGAGGATAAGGTGTGTCCCACCCTGTTACACGGGTTACCGGAGCTTCCAGATGAAAGAAGCAGTTTTCCTGCACCAACGCGCTGAGTTCAGCACCATACCCACAGGTTTTTGTGGCTTCATGCACAACCACACAACGGCCAGTTTTCTTGACCGAGGCAATGATTGTGTCCAGATCAAGCGGCACTAACGTGCGCAGATCAATAATTTCAGCATCAATCCCTGCCTTATCAGCCGCCGCTTGTGCGACATAAACCATGGTTCCATATGCTAATATCGTCACATCACGCCCCGCGCGCACGATATTAGCCTGCCCTAAAGGTGTTATGTAATAAGCTTCATCCACCTCACCCATATCGTGCTTTTTCCATGGCACAATCGGTTGATCATGATGACCATCAAACGGGCCGTTATATAAGCGTTTGGGTTCCAGAAAGATCACTGGGTCAGGGTCTTCAATAGCAGCCAAAAGCAAGCCTTTGGCATCACGTGGGTTGGACGGCATCACGGTTTTCAGACCTGCGACATGGGTAAACAGTGCCTCAGGGCTTTGACTATGGGTTTGGCCCCCAAATATACCCCCACCCGAAGGCATTCGGATCACCAAAGGGCAAGTAAAATCGCCGCCGGAACGGTGGCGTAAACGCGCAGCTTCACTGACAATCTGGTCGTAAGCTGGGTAAACATAATCCGCAAACTGGATCTCCACCACGGGCTTTATCCCGTATGCCGCCATGCCAACCGCAGTGCCAACGATGCCCAACTCGCTGATCGGTGTATCAAAACAACGGTTTTTACCGTATTTTTCCTGTAAGCCTGCGGTACAACGAAATACGCCGCCAAAAAAACCCACATCCTCACCGAAAACCACCACCTTATCATCACGTTCCATCGCCAGATCATGGGCATTTCGGATGGCCTCTATCATGGTCATACGCATAGGTTAATACCCCGCTTCTTGGCGTTGTTTGATCAGATGGGGTGGCATCTTCGCATAAACCTCTTCAAAAATATCACGTGATGACGGGCTTTCACCAGAAATTAACGTACCATTCGCTTCTGATGCCTTTTGTGCTGTGCGCACTTCGTCCATAATTTCGGTTTCGGCCTGGGCATGACGTTCTTCTGACCATTGTCCAAGCGTAATCAAATGGGCCTTCAATCGGTCAATAGGATCACCTAAGGGCCACGCGGAACTTTCACCTTTGGCACGGTAACTGGATGGGTCATCGCTGGTGGAATGGCCGCCGGCACGGTAGGTGACATGTTCGATTAAAGTCGGGCCAAGACCTGCACGGGCGCGCTCAGCGGCCCATTTAGCCACCGCGTGAACGGCCAGATAATCGTTGCCATCCACCCGTAAAGACGGGATGCCAAAGCCGTGACCGCGGGCAGCAAAGGTCGCGGCCTCACCACGTGCCATGCCTTGAAAAGTAGATATAGCCCATTGATTATTAACAACATTCAAAATTACTGGCGCATGGTATGAAGATGCAAAAACAAGGGCCGCATGAAAGTCACTGGCAGAGGTGGAGCCGTCACCAATCCATGCAGCGGCGATTTTGCTATCACCTGCAATCGCTGACGCCATGGCCCAGCCAACCGCCTGAATATATTGTGTGCCAAGATTGCCAGAGATCGAGAAAAAACCGTGATCTTTCGATGAATACATAATCGGCATTTGGCGCCCCTTGATCGGATCAGCCGCGTTGGAATAGATCTGATTCATCATCATTTGCATCGGATAACCGCCTGCAATTAACAACCCGCTTTGGCGGTAAGTCGGAAAGTTCATATCGCCGTCTTTCAAGGCCATACGAAATGCACAAGATACCGCCTCTTCCCCAAGAGACTGCATATAAAAGCTGGTTTTACCTTGGCGTTGTGCGATCAACATGCGTGCGTCAAAAGCCCGTAACAGCATCATATGGCGCAGGCCCGCTTTTAGTTGATCAACCGTTAAGTCGCCTGCCCATGGGCCCATCGCCTGGCCATCTTTATTTAAGACCCGTACAATAGAAAACGCCATGTCGCGCATAGACTGCGTTGTGGCGTCAATTGCGGGTTTGCGGGCTTCCCCTGCTTTTGGAATAACAAAATCTGAAAAATCAGGCTTATCCCCCGGTCTGCATCCCGGCTCTGGTACATGAAGTGATAAGGGGTGTCGGGTATTGCGCATAGTTTGGCTTTCTTTTGCATGATAACGTACAGCTACTTTAGCATAAATACCTTCTCCTGTTCTTTCGTAATTTCTTCATAAAACTCTAATTTAAGCAAATTATGCTTCCAATAATAATTTTATCAAACTATTGTTCTATATATGGAAAATAATAAGGAAAAAATACTTGATCAGATAGATAGAAAAATCCTGAAGGCTCTGGTAGCTAATGCAAAAATTTCCACCGCTGATCTGGCACAATCCGTGGGCTTATCGACCAGCC
>CAXMSA010000049.1:10063-18296 GCA_964195605.1 uncultured Amylibacter sp. | reverse complement strand
TACTGGATGGTTGCACCGACAACAAAAAGTCAGGTGGTGCTGAAAAATGCGAAACTGAAGATATCAAGATTAGGCGCAATACCAAACATACCACCGATCACAGTGCAGGAATTGTTTGATGATCTGCCGATCGCATTGTTGCGTATCTGTAAAAACGGCAAGATCAAACAAACCAATCAATTTTCCCGTGACATCCTTGGTATCAAGGAAGGTGTGACACCGTACCTGTCTGAAATTATCTCTGGCCTTAGCCGTCCTGTACCTGACTGGCTGGATGATCTTAGCCAAAGGGCAGCACAGGGGGAACCGAAACGGGTGCAGGTCATCGGGCCCAAGTCGGAAGTGTTTTTACATTTTTCGCTGATCAGCATGGATCCACGCGGTGGCTCTGATCTGATTGCAGTGATCAGTGATGCAACAGAATTAAGAACTCTTGAGGCACAGTTCGTGCAAAGCCAGAAAATGCAAGCTATTGGTCAATTGGCAGGCGGGATTGCACATGATTTCAACAATCTTTTAACCGCTATTTCAGGTTATTGTAATCTATTGTTATTGCGCCATGACAAAGGTGACCCCGATTATAGCGATCTGATACAAATCAACCAAAACGCGAACTGGGCGGCGGCCCTTGTTGGGCAGTTATTGGCGTTTTCACGCAAACAAACGCTGCAACCCAAAGTGCTGGATGTGGATGAGGCTTTGGCCAATATGACCCATTTATTGAACCGTTTGGTGGGGGTGAAAATTGAGATGGCATTGATCCACGCGGAAAATTTGCCGTATGTCTATGTTGATAAGCGGCAGCTTGAGCAGGTGGTTATGAACTTAGTCGTGAATGCACGTGATGCGATGCAATCAGGTGGTCAGGTTGAGATATCAACCGATGAGGTGTTTTTTGAAGAGGATGCGGCGATAGACCGGGTGCGTATCCCCAAAGGGCGTTATGTAGAGATTAAGGTGCAAGATAACGGTGTCGGTATCGCGTCTAAAAACCTGCCACATATCTTTGACCCGTTTTTTACCACCAAGGATGTGGGCGAAGGCACCGGGTTGGGCTTGTCCACGGTCTATGGCATTGTCAAACAGACTGGCGGGTTTGTTTTTGCGGATACCACTCTGGGCGACGGCACAATTTTTAATGTGCTTTTGCCGGTGACAAAGCATGTGGAACAGCCTGTCGAAAATTGCCCAAGTGCAATAAATATGGCAACAGGATCTTTAATGGGCATTACGGCTTTACTGGTTGAAGATGAAGTGGCGGTACGCAACTTCACGGCCCGGGCCTTGGCAATGCAGGATATTGAAGTGCTAGAAGCAGGGACCGGAGAAGAGGCTTAACGTTATTGCAAGACCAGCATTTGAAAATAGATGCGATCATATCCGACGTGGTGATGCCGGGGCAAGACGGCCCGACATGGGTGCGTACCGCATTGAAAGACCGGCCTGATACCAAGGTGGTTTTTGTGTCCGGTTATGCTGAGGAAACTTTTTCCAAAGAATTTGGTAAAATTGCCGGGGCGCAGTTTTTACCGAAACCCTATACGCTTACAAAATTGATCCAAACTGTTGATGACTTATGTCGAAAAATTTAGGCAGCATTGGCAATTACACTTATCTGGTATCTGGCCTTTCAAAGTTGGTTTTAAGCGCTCTAGGAGTGCGGTAAAAAAAACTATTCGACGAAAAGCTACGGGTAGACTAACTTCACTGTATTACTGCTATATAATTTTAAACGGGGGACTGCATGACTGATACGGCCAAAACAAAAGTGAATCGTGATCCAAATAAGAAAATAGCCAATACCCGCTATGAGGCGGAATTGGCGCGTTTGCAGATCGAACTGGTAAAAATGCAAGAATGGATCAAGGTCAAAGGCCTGAAAGTCGTGGTCATTTTTGAAGGCCGTGATGCGGCTGGCAAGGGCGGTACTATCAAACGTATTACAGAGCCGCTAAACTCACGCACCTGCCGCGTTGTCGCATTGCCAGCACCCACTGAGCGTGAACAAACCCAATGGTATTTCCAACGCTATGTGGCACATCTGCCTTCGGCTGGTGAAATGGTGATATTGGACCGCTCATGGTATAACCGTGGTGGGGTTGAACGGGTGATGGGGTTTTGCTCGGACGAAGAACATCAAGACTTCTTACGCAGCTGCCCGGAATTTGAACGCATGCTGGTGCGTTCGGGCATCATTTTGATTAAATACTGGTTCTCGGTCAGTGATGACGAACAGGAACGCCGTTTCCAAAAACGCCTGACTACACCAACAAAACGCTGGAAACTTAGCCCGATGGATCTGGAATCGCGTAAACGCTGGGTGGATTATTCAAAGGCCAAGGATATTATGTTTGCCCATACCGACATCAAACAAGCACCTTGGTATGTGGTGCGCTCTGATGTGAAAAAACACGCAAGACTGAACTGTATTACACATCTTCTGGATCAAATCCCCTATAAGGACACAACACCTGAGCCGATTGTGCTGGATGAACGCCCGCCACAACAAGGCTATGTACGCCCGCCTATGGATGACCAAACCTTTGTCGCTGAGATACATCACAAGGTTTAGAACGGGCAATTGATGACAGTGAAAAATCATGTTCTGGCAATGTGTCTAGCGGCTTTGGTCCCGTTTACTACGCCTGCATATTCGTTTGAAACGGTCTTGCCTAATTTCGCAGGTGATCAGGCTGCGTTTGGCTTTATGCGCAGCCGCATTACAAAAGCCATGCTGGCAGGGCCAAATTTCGCGGAACATCACACGCTATTGACGGTCGGCTGCGGCACAGAATGTGCCATCGGATTTGTCGCCAACAATAAAACCGGCGCGGTTTTTGATTTCCCGTTTGGCGGTGAAGAGAATGGTCAGATGCAGTTGGAATATAGTCTGGAGGCCAACACAGTTTTGGTCGCTTTTCGCAATTCTTCAACTGATGATGGCGGTCAAGATTTTTGCGTGGCCAAACGCTTGCGGTTTCAGGATGGGGCGTTTGTTGAAGAACAATCGAAACAACGTGTAAAAATTGATTTTTTCTGCCCAAGCGCCACTGTGTTGCTTGCCGCAGATTGAAGCTGGTTAAACCCCGATCATATCATAGATCTCGAAATCCCGCGCATAGACGTTTTGCAGGTCTTTCAACAGGGCAGGGCTAAGTGATAGTTCAGCTTTGGGCGACACGTTGCTGTGCGGCAGCTTGATCTGTTTCTTTAACCGTTTTTCCAAAAAAGCGACCATACCGCTCATTCGATCATAGCGAAACAGATGGGTCATGCCCAATACGCCGTCTTTATCCGACACGAACTTGGCCTGAGACCCGATGCGGGCGAAAGCGGGCGGTTTGTCTTGTAGGTAGCCTTCTACAAACTGGTCAAAACTGATATTCTGGGTGCTGTTGTTACTGCCTTGCAACTCTGGGCGGCTACGATACCTGTACCAGCTGCCCAACCAATCAACGGGTTCACGAAAGGCGGCGATGCGGTCAGGTTCCCCATTCATTACAGTCGTTATGAAAGGCGCAAGAAAACGTTTATATTTACGGTAAGGCGTGTGTTTGACTGATGGATTTTTTGACAGTCTGATCTCGCATAAATTACCCAAAGTGATTTCTATTGCGGTTGACGCGGTTTTTGGTGTTGCGAAAAACACCAGTTGTTCTTTTAAAAAAATCAACATGTAAGAAACCTGCTGCCATTATAGGCGATTATTATTTTGCTCTTAAATTAATCATAAACTATAGCTTGCCCCAGTGAAATATAATTCCCAATTATTTTGTAAAAAAGCAGAATTTCCATGTATTATAGCTGAAATTAATTGGGAACTAGTTATGAAACCCTTCCCCAAATCCCTGCTGTTAAGTATCTTTATTGGCCTGTCTCCGCTCGCGGCTTTTGCCGGGCCGTTTGAGGATGGGATGCAGGCATATGATACAAAGGACTATGTGAAAGCGGCTAAATTCTACCAACAAGCGGCTGATCAGGGCCACGCTATGGCACAACATCGTCTGGGGGTTCTTTATATTTATGGGCAAGGGGTAGCGCAGTCTGATGTGCGCGCCGCTGATGAATTCGGCAAAGCCGCAAAGCAGGGGTTGCCCATTGCGCAATATTATCTGGGTGTGCTTTATCAACACGGGCGCGGTGTCGTTAAATCCAAACAGCGGGCCGCAGAATTATTTCGTGTCGCTGCAGATCAAGATGTGCCTGCTGCGCAGTATTCTTTGGCACTGCTTTATTTTTATGGACAGGGCCTGCCGCAATCAAAAGAAGTGGCGATAATTTGGTTAAAAAAAGCTGCCGCCTTGGGGGATTTGAACGCGCTTGCGCAATTGGATCAGTTTGGTATTCAATAAATTACCATTACGCTTTAAGGGCTTATCAACCAAAGCTATGCCTAAAATATAATAACCATATAATTATGGTATTATGCGCACCCCAAGATAACCCCACGCTGGGTAACTTTGCTAAACATCATTTTGATTTAAGTTTCGTCTGGGGCAAATATATATCAAATACCACGAACGGTTCGGATTATCTCGGGCTTAGCAGGGTTAGTTTCAATTTTCCTACGCAGCCTAGAAACCCTGATATCTATACTCCGATCAAAAGGATCCCACCCACGGTCATGGGCTAGCTCTAACAGCTGATCACGAATCATTACCCGCTTTCGATTTTCCACAAAAACCCGCAATAAGGGGTTTCAAGCTTTTCCAAGGGTGGGGTTCTATAAGTAATCCCCCCAATCGGCACTTTTGTAGCATGTACTACCAAAGCTTATTTGATTTAATAAAAAAGGGGTATTCAAGCTGGAGTGCCATAACATTCCTCATTGAACACCCTGTTCTCATAGCTCTGTTCTAGGCGTAAAAGCAGCAATTATGAAAGTCAGGGCTGTAGAGGTCGTTAATTTTCTTCTGAAAATACCAGCTCACACATTGATCAATCCTTGGCAATTAATAGCAAGCCAACACGAAAATGTAAGGGGATGCTATTGATAAAATAAATTGCATGAGTAAAACCATTTAAAAACACCACTTGCCATAACTATTTTATAATTTGCAAAATTACGAAAACAGATAAATTTATTGCGGGTGTTGGTTAATCATTTTTTAACAAAGTTTTAACGCTATCTTAATATAAAATAATTACGGTAAATCTTAGCAAACGATTATATTATAATTTTGGTGAGCATAATATGCAGGCATAACTTTTCTCTTGCAATGTTCTCTTTTTGATCTAATAAGAACATTAAGAGAACAAACCAGTCATTGTCGCAGGGACAATGATGTGAAATAAAGGGTCAAAACATGGGCGCGGCAGTATTGAAAATGACTGAAAGACAGGCAATGGACAAGCAAAAAGCACTTGAAGCGGCTTTGGGGCAAATAGAACGCCAGTTCGGCAAAGGCTCTGTGATGAAACTGGGGCAAAATAATCCCGCATTGGAAATCGAAGCGACCTCAACCGGCTCATTAGGGTTAGACATTGCTTTGGGTATAGGCGGTCTGCCAAAAGGCCGAGTTGTTGAGATTTACGGGCCAGAAAGTTCCGGCAAAACCACGCTGGCACTGCATGCCATCGCCGAAGAACAGAAAAAAGGCGGCATTTGCGCCTTTGTTGACGCGGAACACGCGCTTGATCCGATTTATGCTAAAAACCTAGGTGTGGATCTGGATGAATTACTGATCTCGCAACCTGATGCAGGCGAACAGGCACTGGAAATCACCGACACATTGGTACGTTCGGGTGCGGTCTCTATGGTTGTGGTCGATTCTGTGGCTGCCCTGACCCCGAAAGCCGAATTAGAAGGCGATATGGGCGATCATCAGGTAGGTGCGCAGGCACGCTTGATGTCACAAGCGATGCGCAAACTGACCGGCTCTATTTCGAAATCAGGTTGTATGGTGATTTTCATTAATCAGATCAGGATGAAAATCGGGGTGATGTTTGGCTCGCCTGAAACCACATCGGGTGGTAATGCGCTAAAATTCTATTCATCTGTGCGTCTGGATATTCGCCGTATAGGCGCGATCAAAGACCGTGAAGAAGTTGTCGGCAACCAGACCCGGGTGAAGGTTGTGAAAAACAAAGTGGCACCGCCGTTCAAACAAGTCGAGTTTGACATTATGTACGGACAAGGTATTTCCAAACGCGGTGAGCTGATTGATCTGGGCGTAAAAGCCGGACTGGTCGAAAAATCGGGATCGTGGTTTTCATACGGTGATCAGCGTATCGGGCAGGGGCGTGAAAATGCCAAAAATTATCTGAAAGATAACCCGCGTATGGCGCTGGACATAGAAGACAAAATCCGCGCCGCACATGGACTGGAATTTGATATGACGGTTGAAGAAGCTAAGTTATTTAAAGCGAAAGATGACGACGACGCGGTTGTGGAAGTGTAACGCGATCAAATAACGGAATTTTGGGGTCAGAGCTATGCTCTGGCCCTTTTTCTTTGGTTTAATGAAATATCTCCATAGGTGGGGTAAAAACAACTTTACAGTTACAAAAAACAATGGCTTGGTTTCCAAAATTATTTTTCAAGAAACTGATCTTACTGCATCTGTGCTGTAATTCACCCACACTGAAAAATTTGTTATGACTGCAATGTTCAAACGTACCAACGCATAAGGCATAATCGATGCAACAAATCACATTAAGCGAACTACAAACCGCATTGCCGGATGTTCTGGCAGCCCCCAAAGATAATATGCCGGTAAAACAATTGTGCCTGCGCCCCGATTTTGGCAAACGCGACTTTATCGATAAAATCCAAGTGACCCGTGAGTTTGGTATGCCGGGCGAACGCTGGAATACGACACCTTGGTTGAAATTACCTGATGGTTCGGCTGACCCGCGCATTCAGGTTTCAATTCTAAGCTCACGGGTGATGGATTTGGTTTGGCGCGACCGTGAAAATACCCCGCATCCAGGTGATCCGATTATTGCCGACATGGATTTCTCACACGCGAATATGCCTGTGGGCACATTACTCAATATCGGCAGCGCTGTTTTACGGGTGTCTGACCAGTTCAATGACGCATGTGTGAAATGGAAGGTGCGTTATGGCAAAGACGCCAAAGACTGGATTGTGATGCCCGAAAATGTCACGCATCGCCTGCGCGGTGTCTTGTGCGAAGTAGTGCAGGACGGTTGGGTGAAAACCGGTGATCTGATTAAGAAAGCTTAAGCCTGTAGACAGCTACCTTTGGCTTGGCTAAAACCCCAGAAAACCACTAGCGGAAAAACCCATGACCAGCGTAAACGACATTCGTTCCACATTCCTGAATTTCTTTGGCGACAATGACCACCAAATCGTTGACAGCTCACCCCTTGTCCCGCGCAACGATCCGACTTTGATGTTTGTAAACTCCGGCATGGTACAGTTTAAAAACCTATTCACGGGTCAGGAAAAACGCGATTATGTTCGGGCAACCACGGCACAAAAATGTGTGCGGGCTGGTGGTAAACACAATGATCTAGATAATGTCGGCTACACTGCGCGCCACCATACATTCTTTGAAATGCTTGGTAACTTTTCTTTTGGCAACTACTTCAAAGAACAGGCGATTATGTATGCGTGGGATCTGATTACCAAGGATTTCGGCATCGACAAATCCCGCCTTTATGTCACAGTCTACCACACCGATGACGAAGCGGCGGATATTTGGAAAAAATACGCAAATTTGCCCGATGAGCGCATTATCCGCATCGCGACAGATGATAATTTCTGGCGCATGGGGCCGACGGGACCTTGCGGGCCTTGTACCGAGATTTTTTATGATCACGGCGATCATATCTGGGGCGGGCCTCCGGGCTCTCCGGATGAAGACGGCGACCGGTTTATCGAGATTTGGAACCTTGTGTTCATGCAAAACGAACAGTTTGCAGATGGCTCACTGGTACCACTGGATATGCAATCAATTGATACTGGCATGGGGATCGAACGTATAGCTGCCCTGATGCAGGGTAGCCACGACAATTACGAAACCGACCTCTTTAAAGACCTGATTGAAGCCTCGGCCCAAGCTACTGGCGTTGACGCTTATGGGGATCAAAACGTGCATCACCGGGTGATTGCCGATCACTTGCGCTCTACTTCTTTTTTGATCGCTGACGGGGTTTTGCCATCGAACGAGGGCCGTGGCTATGTGTTGCGCCGCATCATGCGCCGCGCCATGCGTCATGCGCATTTGCTGGGGGCCAAGGACCCTGTGATGCACCGTCTGGTGCC
>CAXMSA010000049.1:0-10053 GCA_964195605.1 uncultured Amylibacter sp. | reverse complement strand
GACCCTATCCAAAGGCGGCTCATTACCGGGGGCGGCTGCATTTAAACTTTATGACACATACGGTTTTCCGCTTGATTTGACCCAAGATGCTTTGCGCGAAAAAGGCTTGCATGTGGATACTGACGGCTTTGACGCAGCCATGGCTGAACAAAAAACCAAGGCGCGCGCGGCTTGGGCGGGTACAGGGCAGGCGGCAGATGAAAGCATCTGGTTTGATGTGGCCGAAAATCATGGCGTGACCGAGTTTTTGGGCTATGACACCGAGATTGCCGAAGGTCAAATTTTAGCAGTGGTTGTAGGGGCTGAATTAACGGATACGGCTGATAAAGGCACCGATGTGCAGCTGGTATTAAACCAAACCCCGTTCTACGCTGAAAGTGGTGGCCAAATTGGTGATATGGGCCTGCTGAAAACCGACAATGCCACAGTGGAAATTTCTGATGTGAAGAAAAAGGCCGGTGTCTTTGTGCATATAGGCAAAGTGACTGATGGAACACTGAAACAAGGTGATGCCGCAGAACTTGTGGTTGATCACGCGCAACGTTCCGCCATTCGCAACAGCCACTCTGCTACTCACCTGCTGAACGAGGCCCTGCGTGAGGTTTTGGGTGGCCATGTGGCGCAACGCGGCTCATTAAACGCGGCGGATCGTTTGCGGTTTGATTTCAGCCATGCAAAAGCCATGACAGACGCCGAGCTGGCGGTGGTGCAGGCAGATGTGAACACTTACATTCGCCAAAACTCCAAAGTTGAAACCCGGATTATGACCCCGGATGAGGCCCGTGATTTAGGCGCACAGGCCCTGTTTGGTGAAAAATACGGCGACGAAGTGCGGATTGTATCCATGGGGGTGCAGGGCGGGTCAGGTAAAGGTTCGGACAAAAACACCTATTCTCTGGAGCTTTGCGGTGGCACGCATGTATCGCAATTGGGCGAAATCGGCTTGTTTGCATTGCTCAGCGAAAGCGCCTCGGCATCCGGTGTGCGCCGTATTGAGGCGTTGACGGGCGTGGAAGCCTTGGCGTATCTGACTGGGCAATCGGCCGCTTTGGCAGGAATTGCAGGGTCATTGAAGGCCAAGCCCGAAGATGTTGCGGGCCGCGTACAGGCATTGTTGGATGAACGTAAAACCTTGCAAAATGAGGTTGCTGAATTGCGTAAATCTATTGCCATGGGCGGCGACGGGCAATCGGCGGATGCGGATGATGTGAACGGCGTTCCGTTCTTTGCGCAGGTTCTAAAAGACGTACCGGGCAAGGATTTACGCGGGCTAATTGATGAACATAAGAACCGTCTTGGCTCTGCCGTGATCCTGCTGATCTCGGATGCAGGTGGCAAAGCAGCGGTGGCTGCGGGTGTGACCGATGATCTGACCGATAAAATCAGTGCGGTGGATATTGTGAAAGCTGCAGCCGCTGAATTGGGCGGTAAGGGCGGCGGTGGTCGCGCGGACATGGCACAAGCGGGTGGGGCAGATGCCACAAACGCCAAACAGGCAGTTACGGCTGCAAAAAATCTATTAGGAGATGGATAATGGTTGCTTATTGCATGGTGCATATTGATGTGCATAACGATGAAGAATACGCGAAATATGCGGCTTTGGCAGGGCCTGCAGTTGCAAAATACGGTGGCGAGTTTATGGCACGTGGCGGTAAGTCGATAACCAAAGAGGGGCCTGCACGGGCACGCAATGTGATTATCCGCTTTAAGGATTTGGATACGGCCGTGTCGTTTTATGAGGGACCTGAGTATCAGGAAGCTTTGGCGTTTGCTTTGGCCGAAGGGGTGTCTACGCGCGAATACAGTATTGTTGAGGGTCTATAGCGGCAGGGCCGTTGTTTCTTTGATATGTTCCATAACGAAGCTGGCAGAGACATCTGCCAGCTTTATGCGTTTGATCAGGCGTTGATAGAAACGATCATAAGCGGGCATGTCAGCAACCTGTGCGCGGATCAGATAATCTAAATCACCGCTCATCCGGTATGCGCCCAGTATTTCGGGCATCATACGGGTGGCGCTGGCGAATTTATCCAGCCAATCGGGATCGTGTTGATTAGTGCGCACTGAAATGAATACGGTTAAGCCAAGGTTCAGTTTTTCCGCGTCTAATATGGCGACACGGGATTTGATGATTTTAGCATCAGTAAGATTTTTCACCCGGCGCCAACAGGCATTGCGCGACAGGCCGACAGCATCGCCCAAATCCTCTAATCCCAAGGATGCATCCTGTTGTAGTTTTTTTAATATCTGACGGTCTATGTGATCTATTTTCATGATAGCATCATATATTGGGAAACTATCTCAATAAAGAAGAAAATAATCATATATTTGGGAAGTATGCTTATGCCGCCTATGATAACTTAATCAAAACAAAGGGGACAGACATGATCAGCAAATTATTTTTAAACCATCCACGTTCGGTTGATGAAAGCTTCGGCCAGCACTTTTTGTTTGCCATGCGCTTTTCCATGACCTTGTTTGTGGCGGCATTCGCGGCATTATTGCACGCGTTTATCCCTGCAGTTTGCGAAAAAACTGCCAGTACTATTATAAAAAAACTTTATGGGCGTATTGCCAATCGCGGTTAATGTGTGTTGCTGGAAAACATATTAATAATGACCACGCCCATGATGATGAAGCCCATGCCAATATAGGCCGCTGCATCAAGGCTCTGTTTGAAAAAGAACAATCCTATCAGTGTGATAAAGATTATACCTAATCCTGACCAGATCGCGTACACCACACCGATTGGCATATAACGCAGGGTGAGTGCCAGAAAATAAAACGCCCCGGCAAAGCCGATTACCACGCCCAGACTGGGCCATAGTTTTGTGAATTCATTGCTGGATTTCAGGCATGCTGTACCAAAAGTTTCGCATATCACAGCTATAATCAGGTAAATGTAATGAACCGGCATTTGTCATTCCATGAAAAAGGGCGGCCCCAAATAGGCCGCCCTGAAATGCTAATCTGGTTTTTCTTATCCGACCAGAGCTTTGTTTAGGTTCTCGTCGATTTTTTCCAAGAAACCTTCTGTGGTCAGCCAGCTTTGGTTCGGGCCAACCAGAAGTGCAAGGTCTTTGGTCATATGACCGTTTTCAACCGTATCAACGATGACAGTTTCCAGCGTGTCGGCAAATTCCATCAGTTTTGTGTTATTATCCAGTTTGGCACGGTGCTTCAAGCCGCCTGTCCAAGCATAAATAGAGGCGATAGAGTTGGTCGAGGTGGCTTCACCTTTCTGGTGTTGGCGATAGTGGCGCGTCACGGTGCCGTGGGCGGCCTCTGCTTCAACGATTTTGCCATCAGGCGTCATCAATTGTGAGGTCATCAGACCCAATGAGCCAAAGCCCTGTGCCACGGTATCAGATTGCACATCGCCGTCATAGTTTTTACAAGCGCAGACAAATCCGCCGTTCCATTTCATCGCACAAGCCACCATATCGTCGATTAAACGGTGCTCATATGTAATGCCTGCGGCTTTGTAGCGTTCAGCAAATTCTTCGTCGAAAATCTCTTGAAACAGGTCTTTAAAACGACCGTCATAGGCCTTTAGAATAGTATTTTTGGTGGACAGATACACCGGCCAGCCAAGTTTCAAGCCATAGTTCATTGAAGCTCGGGCGAAATCACGAATGGAAGCATCCAGATTGTACATGCCCATGGCCACACCTGCGGCAGGGGCGTCAAACACGTCTTTTTCAATCACGGTGCCGTCTTTACCAACGAATTTCATCGTCAGTTTGCCCTCACCCGGGAACAAAAAATCGGTGGCTTTATATTGGTCGCCAAAGGCGTGACGGCCGATGACAATAGGCCGGGTCCAGCCGGGTACAAGACGCGGTACGTTGCGACAAATGATCGGGGCGCGGAAAATCGTGCCGCCAAGAATGTTACGGATCGTGCCATTGGGTGAGCGCCACATTTTTTTCAGGCCAAACTCTTCTACGCGCTGTTCATCGGGGGTGATGGTGGCACATTTGACGCCAACGCCGTATTTTTTGATCGCTTCTGCGGCGTCCACTGTGATTTTATCATCAGTTTCATCACGTACTTCCATGCCAAGATCGTAGTATTTTAGATCAATATCAAGATAAGGCAGGATCAATTTATCTTTGATAAACTGCCAGATGATCCGGGTCATTTCATCGCCGTCTAATTCGACGACAGGGTTTTCTACTTTGATCTTGGTCATGTGGAACCTCTGGTTATTAGGAATTGGAACTTGGGGGCTTATTAACGTATATTTTTATAAATGAAAAGGCGGTATGCGAATGTATACAGTTATGTGATATATGTCGCAGCTTGCACTTACTTAATGCCAAGCGTATCACGCGCATAAGTTTATGGGAGTCCCTAAATCATGTCAGGTACAGATCACGCTCAGGCCGTTGAATGGAGTGGCCCGCAACCCAGTTTTATCCTTGTTGAGCCGCAAATGGGCGAAAATATCGGGGCAGCTGCACGTGCGATGTATAATTTCGGGCTGGAGTGGATGCGCATTGTCAATCCGCGTGATGGCTGGCCCAATCAAAAAGCCACCACAATGGCGTCAGGGGCGGCGAGGGTTCTGGATCAGGTGCGCCTGACGCAAACCACGTCTGAAGCTTGCGATGATTTACACTATGTTTTCGCCACCACTGCACGTAATCGTGATTTAACCAAACCAATAATGACACCGGAACGCGCAATGGCACATGCACGCGGGCTTATTGCAGAGGGCAAAAAGGTCGGGGTTCTGTTTGGGCCGGAACGGGCAGGCTTGGCCAATGACGATGTGGTGCGGGCCAATGCGTTGATCTCGGTGCCGGTAAACCCTGCATTTGCATCGTTAAACCTGGCGCAATGTGTGTTATTGCTCAGCTATGAATGGCGCAGGCAAGGGGTGGAAGTCCCTGCCGAGGTGATGGCATTGGCGGGAACTGAGTTTGCCAGTGGGATAGAGGTTGAGAAATTATCGGAACGTTTGGAAGAGCGGCTGCGCGATCGGCGGTTTTTCTGGCCAAAGGATAAGGCAGAAAGCATGCGGTTGAACCTGCGCAACCTGTTTTCACGGATGCCATTGACAAGTGCGGATGTGCGCACGTTACACGGGGTGTTCCGGTCGTTGGTGAAAAAGCCGCAAGATGACTAAGAGCCTTGCCTTGTCGGGGCATAAATTTGCCCATAGATTATAACAAACCGGAGACAAAGGCCCATGAGCCAAAAGCGCAGTATTTTTGAAGATGTATCCAGTGATACGCCCATGCAAACAGCCCCCAAGGGCGGCTTGATTGATAAGGGGCGTGGTGGTGCGCGCGGTGCAGTAGCTGCATGGTTAATGTTGCTATTTGCAATGGTCGCTTTGATGATTGTTGTGGGTGGTTTGACCCGATTGACCGATAGTGGTCTGTCGATTACCGAATGGGCTTTGGTGAAGGGGGCTTTGCCGCCGCTTAACGCAGTTGATTGGGGCGTTGTATTTGAAAAATACAAGACCTCGCCTGAGTTTTTATTGCAAAACACCGAGATGACACTGGAAGAGTTCAAAAGCATTTACTGGTGGGAATGGGGGCACCGCCAGTTGGGCCGCTTTGTTGGTCTTGTCTGGGTGGTTGGCTTGGTGTTTTTCGCTATGACAAAACGCATTCCGGCAGGCTGGTCGCCGCGTTTGTTATTCATCGGGATTTTAGGCGGCCTGCAGGGGGCTATTGGCTGGTGGATGGTATCCTCGGGGTTAACCGGGCACATGGTTGATGTGGCGTCTTATCGGTTGGCAATCCATTTGGGGCTGGCGTTCTTTATTCTTGGGGTGATCGCTTGGTATATATGGTCGTTGCGGCGCAAGGAAGCAGAGTTGTTTCAAGCCCGCAGGCAATCAGATGCGGGGTTGGCGCGATTGGGAACCGTTTTGTTGGTTCTGGCTTTTGCCCAAGTGCTGCTTGGGGCATTGGTGGCTGGTATTGACGCGGGACGCGGCTATATTGACTGGCCAATGATGAACGGGGCGTTTTTGCCGCCAGAGAGCTTTGATTATGAGCCGGTCTGGACGAACTTCTTTGAAAACCCTGCGCTGGTGCAATTTAATCACCGTATTTTGGGATACATCGTGTTTATTGCGGCCGCTCTGGTCTGGTTTAAAAGCCGGGCGTCTGCGTTGACCTTGATCAAACGCGCTTTTAGCCTAATGCTACTTGCGGTTTTGGGGCAAGTGGTTTTGGGTGTTGGAACGGTGCTTTATGCAGCCCCATGGCACATTGCGATTGTACACCAGATCGGGGCGATTATAGTGTTTGTCGTGATGCTTAGAGCCGTGTTTGCAGCGACCTATCCGAAGGTGCAAAGTCTGCGGTAATAATGGGAGATAATATATGACTGAACATGTGATTGTTGTAGGGGGCGGTATCATCGGGGCCTCGATTGCGTATCATTTGGCGCAAACTGGGGTATCCGTGACGTTACTGGAAAAGGCGATCCCTGCGAGCGGGGCCAGCAGTAAATCATTTGGCTGGATCAATGCAAAAGCTGCGGAAACCCAAAGCTATTACAAGCTGCGCCGTGAAGCGATTTATGAATATTTGCGGCTTTGTGAAAAACTGGACATGGAAGCGGCTGTAAAATGGGATGGCAGCTTGTGGTGGGAAGACCAAGGGCAAGCGTTATTCGATCAAGCCCATATTCTGGACGAATATGGCTATGAGGCCAAGGTTATTGATGCCGCCCGGTTTTCTGAGCTTGAACCAAATGTTGCGAACCCGCCTGAGCATTGTATTTTTGGCAGAATTGAAGGTGCTGCAGACGGGGCGGAAATGGTGCGTTTGTTGTTGGCGGCGGCCTCTGCCAACGGGGCGCATATTGTAGTGGGCTGTGAGGTTCATGGCTTGTTACGTGAGGGCGATCAGATTGTCGGGGTCGACAGCAATTTAGGGCCGATGCATAGCGACAGGGTTGTTGTGGCAACAGGGGCCTGGTCGCAAGATATGCTGTCACGTTCAGGGGTTGAATTGCCGATGCGCAACAAGACGGGCGTAATTGTGCATAGTTTGCCTGTAGAGCCGGTCATAGACCATATAATCATGTCACCGGATATTCATTTTCGCCAAGACAGTATGGGCCGTATTATAATGGGTGAGATTTTTAGCGGCGGTGGTTTGAATGAAAGCAAATCGGAAAGCCCTGTTGATTTTGCCGGGAAAATGCTGGGACGTTTGAAATTGAGACTGCCTGATGTGAAAGGCTTGGTTGTGGACCGTGTCATGGTCGGAAAACGGCCTGTGCCACTGGACGGGATGCCTGCTGTAGGGGTGCCAAAAGAAGCGCAGGGGCTTTATGTGGCGGTTATGCACAGTGGTATTACGCTGGCACCTTTGATCGGGCGATTGGTGGCACAAGAGATTATTGAAGGGCAAGTCCCTGATTTACTTTCAGATTTCCGCCCCGTGCGATTTGATAAATAGATTAGGAACAAGATATGCAACAAAGTGATCGCGCCAAAACGTTTAAAGCCTTTCATATTAAATCGGATCCCGTTGTATTGTTCAATGTGTGGGATCCGGGCAGTGCGGCGATTGTCGCAACTGCGGGTGCCAAGGCAATTGCCACGGGTAGCTGGCCGGTTGCGGCGGCTTTTGGCTATACGGACGGTGAGAATATACCACTGGCTCTGGTCACGGAAAACCTACGCCGTATTGTTGGGGCTGTCGATCTGCCTGTGAGTTCCGACATAGAAGGCGGCTACGGAATGGCCCCCGACGTGGTTGCCGAAACAGTTCATGAGATTGTGCAGGCAGGGGCGGTTGGCTTTAACTTTGAAGACCAGATTGTCGGTGGCGAGGGGCTGCACGCCATATCCTTGCAAGCGCGACGGGTATATGCTGCGCGTGAAGCGGCGGATCAGGTTGTATCAGATGTGTTTATAAATGCGCGTACAGACATGTTTTTAAAAGCGGCCGCGGACACACATACAGAAGCCATGCTGGACACGGCACTGGAACGTGCCGAAGCTTTTGCCAATGCCGGTGCAGATGGGTTTTTTGCGCCCGGATTGGCGGATGCAGGACTGATCAAACGCTTGTGCGCTGAATGTCCGTTGCCAGTGAATATTATCGCGTTATCCCATGTGCCCGATGCGGCAACATTGGCAGATTGCGGCGTGGCGCGGATCAGTCACGGTCCAGTACCTTATCGCAAAATGGCGGCTTGGCTGGAACAGCAAGCGCGCGATGCGATAAATTATCGTTAAATAATAAGCTTTATAATAAATATGGGCTGTATTTTTAGTTTTCTATTTGCCAATCCCAAGAAGCAGCTGACTTTTGGGCAGTTGCATAAATCAGTGTAAACCCGTTGCGTTCCCCGCTAGGGGTTTTGCCAAGTCGGTTCACGCTTTCCTAAAAATGCCGCAACCCCTTCGGCGGTTTCATCATACATCATATTTGCGGCCATAACCTCACCAGTATAACTGTAAGCATCCGTTATAGGCATTAGAAGTTGCTCATAAAAAGCCTGTTTGCCAATTTTTACCGCCTTGCCCAGTTTGGCAGCAACCGTCTGGGCCAGCTTCAGGGTTTCGGCGTCTAGTGTTTCTTCGGATGCAGCCATGTTAATCAAGCCGTAATCGGCGGCCTCAGCGGCCGTTATGAAACGTCCTGTAGTTAGCATCTCAAACGCGCGTTTGCGTGGGATGTTACGTGACAGGGCCACCATCGGGGTAGAACAGAACAGGCCGATATTGACGCCGTTTACGCCAAATTTCGTGCTGTCTGCGGCGACCGCCATATCGCAAGTGGCCACTAACTGGCAGCCTGCGGCGGTAGCTATACCGTGGACTTGGGCAATCACCGGTTGGGGCAGGGTCAGGATGCGTTGCATCAACGCGCCGCACCGTGAAAACAGATCAGAAAAATAGGCTTGGCCCTTATCATCTGCGGCCCGTGCGGCGGTCATTTCCTTCAGGTTATGACCCGCGCAAAAAGCTTTACCTTCGCCGCGCAAGATGACGGCGCGGATTTCTGGGGTATCAGCAATATTATCAAAGGTCTGATGCAAGGTCGCTAACATCGCGTCAGACAATGCATTCAGCGACTTTGGTGTGTTCATAGTTAAAATAGTCACGTCATGAATGTCTTCACGCAGTAAAATATCTTGGGTCATTGGATAAACCTTGTTAGTCAGAGGTGAACTTAAAGGTGGCATATGGAACTGAAGATGACAATCGCGGAAGTGACCGCGTTTCTGGAAAAAGTATTTCCGCAGATTGATAATGATTTTGAAGTGCTTTCCCTGTCCGTGGATGAGGTTGTGGTGCGTATGAATGTGCAAAACCGCCATTTACGCCCCGGTGGCACAGTGTCTGGCCCTGCGATGTTCGCACTTGCGGATGTGTCATATTATATCGCCACATTGGCGTTTATCGGGCCAGAGGCCCTGACAGTGACCACCAACTGTTCGATAGATTTCATGCGCAAACCTGCTGCCACCGATATGATAGGTAAAGCGCGCGTGCTGAAACTGGGTCGCAGCCTGTCTGTGGGGGATGTGTTGTTATACTCGGAAGGGGTTGCGGCCCCTGTGGCACGGGCAAATTTGACCTATGCCATACCGCAAAATCGCTAAATATATGGGGTATTATTATACCTAATTTATAACGCATTGATTTTAAATTATAAATTAGAGTTTAGGCGTGTTGACTTGCGTCAATAAACCCTTAGAACCCCCATATCAGTTTCGGCACAAGCTCGTGCCATCACCAAAGGTATGAAACCCATGAAAACTTTCGCAGCGACACCTGCTGATATTGATAAAAAGTGGCTTATCATTGATGCTGAAGGCATCGTGTTGGGTCGTTTGGCATCTATTATCGCAATGCGCCTGCGCGGCAAGCATAAGCCAACATTCACACCGTCCATGGATATGGGCGACAATGTGATTGTTATCAATGCGGACAAAGTCCAACTAACTGGCAAAAAACGCTCTGACAAAATCCACTACTGGCACACTGGCCATCCGGGTGGCATCAAGCAACGTACAGCTGGCCAAATCCTGGAAGGTAAATTCCCGGAACGCCTGTTGGAA
>CAXMSA010000048.1:323-18338 GCA_964195605.1 uncultured Amylibacter sp. | reverse complement strand
AATAAGGTGAAGCGATTTTATCCAAGGGTATAGAGTGTTTAAGAGATCAGCCATGATATTATTCCATTTTAAATGAACCCTATAATAATAAATATATAAAGAGAAAGGTTGTTGTTTGTTTTAGGTGCAGTGAGTTGCAAGGATAATAAAATAATACACATTATCTATAGAATATAACTGAGTGAAAAAAAGAAATAAGAGATGGTAATACTCTAAATTAAAATAATAGAAACAACAAACTAACAAAAATAAAGCTGTGTATAAATTTATGATAAAAGTTTTATTCACAAAAAAAAGAAGATATAATGTGATTTAGTTCATTTCTATGTACAAGTTATTAACAGACGTTAAACGTCTTTCCACACAGCTGAATTTAAGGATAATCTGTGACTTCTGTTATATTAGCTTCCGGATCTGAAGTACGTGCAAAACTATTGCGCGATGCAGGTGTGATTTTTGAAACTAAAGTGGCTAAAATTGATGAACCTGCAATTATTAATGCTTTAAAAGCCGAGCAGGCTAAGCCGCATGAAGTAGCGGATACGCTGGCCGAATATAAAGCGCAGCGGGTTGCGGCAAGGCATACGGATAAGTTGGTAATTGGGTGTGATCAGATTTTGGTTTGTGATAAAAAAATATACCAAAAAGCAGTAACCGTTAAAGATGCCCGTGCAAAACTATTAACTTTGCGTGGTAAACCACATCACCTGATGTCATCTGTTGTGGTCTTTGAAAACGGAAGGCCGGTTT
This sequence comes from uncultured Amylibacter sp., assembly GCA_964195605.1. GTDB lineage: Bacteria > Pseudomonadota > Alphaproteobacteria > Rhodobacterales > Rhodobacteraceae > Amylibacter. Next base: position 17,588 of record CAXMSA010000048.1, on the reverse strand, counting down.
GGCGGCATTTAGGGCGGGCACAGTTAATCATGCGTGAATTTTCAGACGCATTTTTGGATAATTACATTGCAAAACAGGGTGACAGTATTTTAGATTCTGTAGGATGTTATAAGCTTGAAGGCGTCGGCGCACAGTTGTTTAGTCACATTCAAGGGGATTATTTCACAATCCTTGGAATACCCTTACTAGAGGTTTTGGGGTTTTTACGAACGCGCGGGGTTATCATTAACTAATGAGTGACATTGTTAAAAAAGCGGCTGTTATTGGCTGGCCAATTAAACACAGTAAATCCCCATTGATCCATGGGCGATGGATTAAACAATTCGCAATTAATGGCAGCTATGAGCCAATTGCCTTAAGCCCAGAAGATTTTATCTCAGGTATTCAAGGCCTCGTAGCTAAAGGCTATCAGGGCTGCAATGTTACGATCCCACATAAAGAGACCGCCTTGGCTATGGCTGACAGTATTTCTGACCGGGCCAAAGCAATTGGGGCGGCAAATACTTTGGTGTTTCAGGCTGGAAAAATTCACGCGGATAATACGGATGGCATAGGGTTTATAAATAATCTTAAACAAAATGCGCCAAGTTGGAATGCAACCAGTGGTACAGCCCTTGTTTTAGGGGCAGGTGGTGCTGCGCGGGCGATTATTCATGCGCTTTTGCAAGAAGGCGCGCCAAAAGTTATTCTTGCCAACCGAACAACGGAAAAAGCTGTGAAGCTTGCAGAATTTTTCGGTGATAAACTGACCGTTGTTTCACTGGATAAGATTTCAGAAGTTCTTGGTGAAACACAAACGTTTGTGAACACAACCGCCCTTGGAATGACTGGGCAACCGCCATTGGAAATTGATCTGACAAATTTACCGAAAACTGCGTTGGTAACGGATATTGTTTATAACCCACTTATAACTGATTTGTTAAAGCAGGCCCAAAACTTAGGTTTGGAAACCGTCGATGGCTTGGGAATGCTATTGCATCAGGCGGTTCCCGGATTTGAAGCTTGGTTCGGGGTGCGCCCCACAGTAGATGATGCTTTGCGCCAAATTGTGCTGGCCGGATGATGGCCACACTTTATGTTCTTGGATTAACCGGATCCATCGGAATGGGAAAGTCTACAACGGCGGAAATTTTCCGCGATGCTGGCGTGGCGGTTTGGGATGCGGATGCAGCAGTGCATGAGCTTTATACCAGCCATGCGGACACAATTCAGAAAATAGCAGAGCTTGCCCCGATTGCCGTGGGGCCAGAGGGTGTTAGCCGTGATGCACTACGCACCCTTTTACAGGCAGATAAAGATTTATTTCCAAAGCTGGAAAAAATTGTACACCCTGCAATTCGTATGCACCGTGATGCGTTTTTGCTACAATGCAGTGAGCTTAATCTGGAGCTGGCCGTTGTTGATATTCCATTGCTTTATGAAACAGGGGCAGAGGAATGGTTGGATGGTGTGTTGGTTGTCTCCATTGACGCGAAAACACAATATGAACGCGTAATGGCGCGTAAAGGGATGACAAAGGCTGCTTTTAAAATGATTTCAGATAAACAAATGCCTGATGTCGAAAAGCGCGAGCGGACTGATTTTATTATTGAAACAAAAACGCTGGAACATGTACGCCAGGAAGTTCATAATCTGATTGAAAAGCTAACAGGTAAAAAGCCAAATGCGTGAAATCGTCTGGGATACAGAGACAACAGGGTTTGATCCTGAAAGCGGCGATCGCTTGGTGGAAATCGGCGCGGTTGAGCTGTTCAATCACATGCCGACAGGCAAAATATATCACCAATATATCAACCCTGAACGCTCTATGCCGCAAGAAGCTTTTGCTGTGCACGGGCTGGGCAATGAGTTTTTGGCGGATAAGCCTGTTTTCAAAATGGTTGCGCAGGATTTTCTTGATTTTATTGGCGATGCTAAAATCGTGGCCCATAATGCCAAGTTTGATATGCGGTTTATAAATGCAGAACTAAAATGGGTCGGTATTGATCCGATTCCCATGTCTCAGTCTACTGATACATTGGAAATAGCCCGCAAAAAATTCCCTGGCGCACAAAACTCTCTGGATGCTTTGTGCCGAAGGTTTGGCGTAGATAATACTGCACGTGAAAAGCACGGGGCACTATTGGATAGTGAAATTCTGGCAGAAGTTTATCTTGAGCTGATTGGTGGGCGGCAACCGGATTTTGCACTAAGCGTGGTTGGGGGTCATGATGTTACAGCACAAGGCTGGGCGAAATCACAAGAAACACTGGGTGCACGCAAAATACCGCTAAATTCAAAGCTGACAGGTGAAGAAGCCAAAGCGCATCGTGAATTTGTTGAAAAACTCGGGAATGATGCTCTTTGGAATGTGTAGCCTAGTTTTTTTGTTCAGTCGATAAGCGTGCCAGTTCTTGGCGGTAAAGCTGAACGAAATCAATGTTATCAACATTCAACGGCGGGAAGCCGCCATCTGCTGTTACATCGCGCACGATACGGCGCACAAACGGGAACAGCATACGTGGGCATTCGATCATCAGAAACGGATGCAGCTGTTCGTCAGAAATATTTTCGATGATGAAGATACCTGCATAATCAATTTCCAAAAGAAAGATGGTTTCTTCTTCGGCTTTTGCGGTAACTGTCAGCTTTTGAATAACTTCATACTGATTTTCCTGCCCTTTGCGTGCATCCAAGTTTACCTGAACACTAATATCTGGCTGAGCCGAGTTATTTTTATTGTTTTGCGCGGCAACATTTTCAAAGGATAGATCACGAATATATTGACTAACAATTTGCATACGTGGCGCAGTTGGTTGAGTGGCCTCTGATTGCTCTTCCACTTTGTCTTCTTCTTTATCAGCTTTATCAGCCATTTTAGTCTCCGTAAATAATTTCGAAAATATCTAGCAGGTATAAGTTGGCCCTACAACGCGTTTTGAAGATAAAATCTAATGTTTTGTCCAGCCAGAATCACCTGGATCTTCGGGGTCGTCATCAACAATCGAAAACTCACCATCCAAAACTGTGTTATTGTCTGATTGCCGGGCTTGGCCTGTCTGTTTCATCGCGACAAATCCACCACCCAGCATTTTGCTTGCGCCCCATTTTATCAATGCTGCGCGTATTGGCGGGAAAAGCAAAAGAAAGCCAACACCATCGGTAAAAAACCCAGGCGTTAGTAATAATACCCCCGAAACAAGGATCAAAGCACCATGAACCATCGGGTCAACGGGGCTTTCGCCAGATTGCATACTGGATTGTAAGCGGGCCATAGTGGATATACCCTGTTTTCGCAGCATTGTGGTGCCGATTATTGCGGTTAAAACAACAATCGTCAGGGTTGGCCACAGGCCAATAACCCCACCAACCTGTATAAATAGGCCAATTTCGATAATTGGGATCAAAATAAACAAAATAAGCAGCGGCATAGTATCCCTTTCTTACATCACACCATATAGGTGGTGGACTTGACTTAACCAAGTCCATAAATATGTCTAAGATGAAAGATCACTAGTGGTCTACACGAAATTTTGAAAGGGTCTTTTATGAATCCTGCTGTTATACAACTTCTTGTTCTTGCGGCTATCGCAGTCTTTTTGTTCATACGCCTTAAGGGTGTTTTGGGAACGCGCGATGGCTTTGAGCCTACAATCGATCCTTCGAAGCCTAATCCACCTAAAGGACCATCTTTAGAGGTGATTGAGGGTGGGCTGGATCGTGATATTACAGATCATGTTGAAATGGACAGCCCGGAAGGCCAAGCATTTGCTAAAATGAAAAGGGCTGAACCCGATTTTTCCGTCAGCGAATTTTTGGATGGCGGGCGACAGGCCTATGAGATGATTCTTATGGCTTTTGAGGCCGACGATCTGGATACGTTGAAACAATTTCTGGCAGCGGATGTTTACGAAAGCTTTGCTTCGGTAATCGCGGAACGTCAGAAAGCGGGCTTTAAGGTGAACGCGACCTTTGTTGGTGTGCGGGAAATGAAAGTCACTGGTGCAAAATTCAATGGACGCACTAAAGAGGGTGAGATCACTATGCGGTTTGTGGGTGAGATTGTCAGCTATGTTGAAGATGAAAGCGGCAAGATTATTGAAGGCAACCGTGATGTGATTAAGCGTCAAACGGATACATGGTCTTTTGCCCGTAAATTTGGCAGCAATGATCCAAACTGGGCTTTGGTTGCAACGGGTGGGTAGGTTTTATGTCAGCCAAAAAGCTTTCGGATGCTGAAAAAGCGCTTTGGCGCACAGTAACCGAAAGGGTTGATCCGATGCGCGAAAGCTTTGCTTTTAAACCTTCTGTTAAAGCAAAGTTGAAATCAGCGGGTGTAATGCCGCAAAGGCCAAAACTTGCAACTTTTCGCATTGGCGAAAAATCCAAGGCTGCCGATTTTACACCAAGTGGTGAAACCTCGCCCAAGGGTGTCACGCCAAATATGGATAAGAAAAACTTTCAACGCTTGGTGCGTGGTAAGTTGGATATTGATGGGCGGATTGACCTGCATGGGTTGACCCAAGAGCAAGCTAAAATGATGCTGCGAAGTAAATTAATGCAGGCACATGAACGCGGTAAGCGCCTGATCTTGGTAATCACTGGTAAAGGTAAACAGCGTACAGATGAATTTAACCGCCAGATCGTTGGTGTGTTACGTCAAAATGTTCCGATGTGGTTAAGACAGGCCCCGCTTTCATCCATTGTGTTAGAAGTAACGCCCGCGCAACAACGCCATGGCGGCGAAGGCGCGTTCTATGTTTATTTGCGCAGAAACCGGTGAGTGGCAAAATAAGTCAGGGCGCAAACAGCAAGTATATAAATAACATATGCAGGCATTTGTGTGGGAAAACTATACCCCCGATCAATCAACTGCCCGGTAACCAAGGGCCCAATGGCTGAGCCAAAGACCATAAAGGCCACTGCCAGTGCTTTAATCGACCCTACATGTTTTGTGCCGTAAATCTCTGACCATATAGCAACAGAAACAGTTCCTGTAGCACCTTGGGTAATTGCCATAAAGATCAGGGCTAATTGCCCTGCGGCTATGCTATTAAAATTACCAAAGACAAACAGGCCTGCTGACAGGGGGAGCAGCATAAAGGGCAAAATACGAATACTGCCCCATCTGTCGATAGCCCAGCCAAAGACCATGCCGGCAATTACCCCGGTTATGGTATAGACAGGGAAAAGGGCTACGAAGTGTACGTGTTGCCAACCTTTGACTTCAGCAAGATGAACTTGTTGAAAAAACACAGCCGTTGAAAATATGCTTGGGGTTATGACGATAGGAATAAGCAGCCAGAAAAGCGGGTGATTTATGGCCTGTGCCCGTGTCCAATGTTGGCCGCCGATGCCAACCGCCTGGGTGGTTTGGGCAATGGATTGCGGCGTGCGTTCTTTGATTAACAAGAAGCGCAGCAGAAATAAAACCCCGAGCGACCCGATGGCCGCGGCAATCCAGACAGTTTGCCAGGATATAAAGGCAAGCATTGCTACAATGATAAATGGCAAACACGCTTCGCCGATAGAAAACCCCAAGCCTGCCAAAGCTAAAGCTTTGCCGCGTGCGGCGGTATACCAGCGCAGCATTGAAACCATTGCAACGTGATTTATCATGCCCTGCCCGCTTAGGCGCAGACCAAAGATTATGGCGGGCAATAACCAGACCGATGAATTAAACGCCATTGCAAGACAGAAGATCGCCATGATGATCAAAAGAACGGTGACCAAAGCGCGGGCGCGAAACTGATCCGCTAATCCGCCGGCCCAGATCATCGTCAGGCCGGATGCTGTGGTGCCAAGGGCGTAAAGTGACCCCCAATCGCCGTCTGATAATGAATAGGTTTCCATAATCTGGCGGGCAAAGATCGAGATGAAAAAGGTTTGCCCGAAACAGGTTGCAAACATCATCACGCCGCCGGCAAAAAGCCAACGGGCATTGGTGCGGATGAAGGTTAAAGCGGCCATGTGTGATCAAGAGCGTATTTTAAGTCTTAGGTCACGCGAAAAATACTAAGGCTGTGTAAAAATGAGATGTTCCAGATTGGGCAACTGTTCACTTATTGATTTATATACCTAAACCCTACTTAACTTTAACTAAAGCATATACCTAGATACATCCGAAGCATTGGCGAACTCACCTAAATGTTTTTCAACGTATTTCTTGTTGATTACGACCTTTTCACCCGGCTTGTCAGGGGCGGCAAAGCTTAGTTCTTCGAACACCCGCTCGATGATGGTGTACAAGCGCCTTGCGCCAATGTTTTCCACGGTTTGATTGACGTCTGCTGATATTTTGGCGATGGCAGCAATGCCGTCTTTGGTGAAACTGACGTCAACCTGTTCGGTATGCATCAGGGCGGTATATTGCAAAGTTAGCGCGTTGTCGGTTTCGGTTAGGATGCGCACGAAATCTTCTTCGGTTAGGGCGCGTAGTTCAACACGAATTGGCAGGCGACCTTGAAGTTCCGGCAACAAATCGGACGGCTTGGCGATGTGAAACGCACCCGATGCGATGAACAGGATATGGTCGGTTTTTATTGGGCCATGTTTGGTGGACACTGTGGTGCCTTCGATCAGCGGCAGCAAATCACGTTGCACGCCTTCGCGTGAAACATCGGCACCGCGCGCGTCAGAGCGGGCACAAACTTTGTCGATCTCATCAAGGAAAACGATACCGTTTTGTTCAACCGCATTTATCGCTTCATTGTTTACCGCTTCCTGATCAACCAGCTTGTCGGCTTCTTCATTGATCAAGATCTCATAACTATCAGAAACTTTCATTTTGCGTTTGGTGGTGCGGCCGCCCATGGCTTTACCGAATATATCGCCTAGGTTCATCATGCCCATGCCAGCCCCCGGTTGGCCCGGAATATCCATCATCTGCATCGGGTTAGAGTTGTCAGCCAGCTCTACCTCTATCTCTTTGTCGTCCAGTATCCCGTCGCGTAGTTTCTTGCGGAACATCTCGCGGGTCTGTTCGCGGGCATCGGTGCCGCAAAGCGCATCAATAACCCGTTCTTCGGCACTTTCATGTGCGTTGGCTTTCACAACTTCGCGCATTTCATCGCGCACCATGATGATAGCACTGTCTACCAGATCACGCACAATCTGTTCCACATCGCGGCCAACGTAACCAACTTCGGTGAACTTAGTGGCCTCAACCTTGATAAAGGGCGCGTTTGCGAGCTTTGCCAAACGGCGGGAAATTTCGGTTTTACCAACCCCTGTCGGCCCAACCATCAGGATATTTTTCGGATAAACCTCTTCGCGGATATCATCTGCCAGTTGCTTGCGCCGCCAGCGATTGCGCAGGGCTACGGCAACTGCGCGTTTGGCGTCTTTTTGACCAATAATGAAACGGTCTAGTTCGGATACGATTTCACGAGGGGTTAAATCAGTCATGGTTAGTCCTTTTGGGCGGTTTTCCAAGGCGGTAATTTATCTTTGCCACGAAATTTGGGAAGGCCGTTCATTAATTTGCTGCGCAATCTTTCCCAGTTAGAGCCAAGTAAGACAAGGCCAAAACCGATCAGTAAGATAACCAAACCATAGCCGCCATCCAATACGGTAAAAACAAGTGCGATCATATAACCAATGCCCGACATCAGGAATGAGCGGCGGTCGATGATCACGGCCACAAGTGCGATAAAGATCAAAAAGGCGGCTAACAATAAAAACGATATCAGTGTTGCGTTTGAATAAAGCGTGAGCGCAATAGAATTTACAATTGCAGGGGCGGCTAAAACATGCAGCCAAAATGCGTTGGTGGAACGCCGTGTGACCCGGTGCGGATCGCTCATATCAAAGCGTAATGCGATGAAGAATGCGCAGATACCAAGGCCAATGGTGATCAGGCTGAAAGACCAGCCGGTTGAAAGCAGAAACAGATCAGAGGGGTTGTCTATTTTTGTGCCGTCAGTTGTGAAAAGCCCGATTGCAAAGGCGAAAACCGCCAAGCCTGACAACATAAGGGAAAAAGGTATGCGAAAGAAATACCAATAGGTGATCAGGCATATGGCTGTGATGCCGCCGACAACAGGTAGGGTCATTGTCTCTGGGCCTGATGCTATTTGCAGCACGGCAAAGCCGATTTGAATGGCGCCCAATCCACAGAAGATGCTTAACAGGATTGAAGGTGCGATCATCCGGCGTTTTAAGGTAAAATATGTTGTCATAACGATGACTACGATCAATTGCATTACGCCAAAAATCAAAAACGAAGTGCTGTTGTCTTCTGATCCACTAAAAGCCGCAATACCGGTAATAGCCGTCCAGCCCGAATAGAGGATAATCAGGCCTACGACGATGAAAATTTCGTTGAAGCCTTTGAACAGCTCAAACGGTTCGTCTATTTCTGCGGTGGCAGTGCGGTAACCACGACGTTCATCCGCCAGTTTTGTCAGTGATGCGGCCTGGGTCTCTGATAATAGACTAGCGCTTACCGCTGCACGCAAGTCATCAATTTCTATGGTCATTTTTCAATTACTTCCACGGTCATATTGCCGTTTGTGTAAACACAAATTTCGGCGGCGATCATTATTGCTTTGCGGGCGATTTTTTCGGCATCATCTTTGCTATCCATCAGTGCGCGTGCAGCAGCCAGTGCATAGTTGCCACCTGAGCCAATGGCGGCAATATCATTTTCGGGCTGTAAAACGTCGCCAGCGCCAGTGATTATAAACAGATCAGTACCATCTGTAACGATCAGCATTGCTTCCAGATTGCGTAGGTACTTATCCATGCGCCAGTCTTTTGCCAGCTCAACCGAAGCTTTTGCAAGTTGACCGGGTGTTGCCTCCAGTTTTGACTCTAGCCGTTCCAACAAAGTAAAGGCATCAGCGGTAGAGCCGGCAAAGCCGCAAACTACATCATGGCCACCGGGTGATATGCGCCGTACTTTGCGTGCGGTGCCTTTGATCACGGTTTGCCCGAGGCTGACCTGTCCGTCGCCTGCAATGACAACTTTGCCGCCTTTTTTGACGCCGATAATGGTAGTGCCGTGCCAGCCGGGGAATTCTGATTTGTTGCTCATTGCTTACCTCATTGTGTTTGTGCTGAATATATGGGCATCAGGGTCGCGATACAATATCAACAAACAAGTTGACGAAAATAGTATTGAGTGTATATACACAATATGATGTTTGATGACCCGAAAAACTGCCTGACCTTTAGTTCCCAACGTATCGCCAGATCATTGGGGCGGCAAATGGAATTGGCACTACAACCAGTTGGCTTAACTAGCCAGCAGTTTACGACGCTGACGATATTGAAGCATTCTAAAGGTATGGCAACGTCTGAGTTGGCAGAAATCATGGGTGTAGAGCGTACCACAATGACACGCAACATTGAACAATTGCGCCGCAAAAACTGGTTGGAACCAACAAAGACCGAAGATCAACGTGTGCGGGCGTTTCAATTAACCAAGACAGGCAATGATCTGCAATCAGAGGCGTTACCGCTTTGGCAGGCACAGCAAACGAAATTCCTGAATGATTTGGGAACAGAGACCGCAACGAATCTTAAAGCTTTGGCGAATAAGGTCTAATTTTAAAACTAAATATGTGTATATACACATAAGGAGAAAACAATGACTACACAATCAATAAACATTAATCCACCGAAAGCAGGCCCATTTAAGTCGTCGATATTCCTAGGCGTAACACTGACATGGTTTGCCATTGTTATGGGGCTTTCCATAAGCGGTTATTTTGAAACACTGGATGGCGTTTTGCCGGTTAAAATGCCGATCTTCTTTATGGTTCCGCCGATCCTATTTGTGCTGGCGCTTACCATGTCAAGCAATGTAGCGCGCTGGGCGGATCGGATAGACATTACAATGCTTACGTCGTTACAAAGCTGGCGGGTGATGGGCTTTACTTTTCTATTTCTATGGGCATTGGGCGAACTGCCATTGGTTTTTGCTTTGCTATCTGGTTTTGGTGATGTGGCGACAGGCGTATATGCTGCGTTTGCAACGGTCAAAGTCAGCCAGCGTAAAGATGGTTGGCAAGTATCCGCACGACGGGTGATATATATGGGGTCAGTTGATTTTGCAGTTGCTGTGGCGACAGGCTTGTTGTCTGCGGCTGGGTATTTAAAGCTATATGAAGGCGAGGTTTCGGCACATCTTATGACAGCTTATCCGATGGTAATGTTCCCGGTTTTTGTTGTTCCGGCCTTTATTATTCTACACATTCTAGCTTGGCGCAATATCGCAAAGGCGTAATAAAAAAGGCACCGCAAATACATTGCGGTGCCTTTTAAAATGTTAATGTAGCGTGGCTTACTCCAGGTTGCGTTCAATCTCTTCTGTTGTGAAGATCTCGATCACATCGCCTTCGCGAATGTCTTCGTAGTTTTCAAACGCCATGCCACATTCTTGTCCCATGTGAACCTCTTTCACTTCATCTTTGAAGCGTTTCAGGGTTTTCAGCTTACCTTCGTGGATTACAACATTGTCACGCAACAGGCGTACGCCTGCATCACGCCGCGCTACGCCTTCGGTAACTTCACAGCCAGCAATTTTACCAGAGCCGGTGATTTTGAAGACTTCTTTGATAGTAGCGTAACCAATGAAGGTTTCTTTGATCTCGGCTGATAACAGGCCAGAGGCCGCTGCTTTGATATCGTCCATCAGGTTATAGATGATCGAGTAATAGCGGATTTCAACACCTTTTTGGTTGGCACTGTTGCGCGCTGGCGCATTCGCCCGCACGTTAAAGCCAATGATCGGCGCGCCAGAGGCTTCTGCCAATGTCACATCCGATTCAGTGATGGCACCAACGCCTGCATGCAATAAGCGCACGCGCACTTCGTCGTTGCCAACTTTTTCCATCGCTTGCACGATAGCTTCGGCTGAGCCTTGAACATCAGCTTTAACCAGAATTGGTAGCTCGGAAACATCTTGATCGGCTTTGGCTTTTTCCAAAAGTTGGTCAAGCGTGGTGCCTGCGCTAACAGAGGCCTTTTTATCTTTACTGACTTGTAAACGGTAATCAGCGATCTCGCGGGCTTCAGCCTCTGAGGTGACAACGTTCAAAACGTCACCAGCTTCCGGCGTGCCGTTAAGGCCCAAAACTTCGACAGGAACCGAAGGTCCTGCTTCTTTTACATGTTCGCCTTTATCGTTGATCAACGCACGAACTTTGCCCCATTGTTCACCGACAACAAAGATATCTTTATGGCGCAATGTACCTGCTTCAACCAAAACGGTTGCAACAGGGCCACGGCCGGTATCAAGCTTGGCTTCGATTACTGCCCCTTGTGCAGGGCGATCCGGGTTGGCTTTCAGTTCCAGCAATTCAGATTGCAGCGCAATGGCTTCCAGCAATTTATCAAGGCCCATACCTGTCATTGCAGAAATTTCGACATCCTGCACTTCACCAGACATGGCTTCAACGACAACTTCATGTTGCAAGAGTGCTGTACGCACCCGTGTAGGGTCAGCACCTTCAACATCCATTTTGTTAATGGCGATGATTAGTGGAACATCAGCAGCTTTTGCATGCGCAATCGCTTCAATTGTTTGTGGCATAACGCCGTCATTCGCCGCGACAACCAAAACAACAATATCTGTTACCTGAGCGCCGCGTGCCCGCATGGATGTAAAGGCAGCGTGGCCAGGCGTATCAAGGAATGTCAGCGCGGTGCCGTCATCTAGCGTAATCTGATAAGCACCGATATGCTGGGTAATCCCACCCGCTTCGCCTGAAACAACGTTGGTTTTACGCAATTTGTCCAGAACAGAGGTTTTACCGTGGTCGACGTGCCCCATGATTGTGATCACGGGAGCGCGTGGTTTGAGGTCCTTTTCATCGTCCATAATCGCTTGAATGGCATCTTCAACATCGGCATCGGAAACACGTACAACTTTATGGCCAAATTCTTCGATAATCAGTTCTGCGGTATCTGCATCAATCACCTGATTTTGTGTCGCCATAATGCCATTGTTCATCAGCGTTTTCACAACGGCTGCAACTTTTTCAGCCATACGGTTTGCAAGCTCTGCAACGGTGATGGCTTCGGGCAGTTGAACATCGCGGATAATTTTTTCGCGCTCAACATCACCGCCCATCATTTGACGGCGTTGGCGTTCTTGTTTCCGCTTCATCGCTGCCATAGATTTCTGACGCCCATCACCGCCACGCAGGGCTTGGTTGATGGTTAGTTTGCCAGAACTGCGACGATCGCCTGCGACACTTTTGCTTTGCTTTTCGCGGCGTGGTTTTTCAACGCGCTTTGCAGCGGGTGCTTTCGCGGCAGGGCGCGTTACATCGGGGTCAGGTGCGGGTGCTGAGGCTGCGGGCGCAGTATTTGGATCAACAACAGCGGCAACAGCGGCAGGAGGTGGAGCTTTTGCAGCCTCTTCGCGTGCGCGTTTGCGATCTTCGCGATCCTTTTCCTCACGCTCTTTTTCGTCACGTTCACGTTTGCGTTCTTCACGTTCAGCTTCACGTTTGCGATTCACTTCTTCTTCGCGCGTTTTACGTTCTGCCTCTTGGCCAGCGGCAGCCATTAGTGCTTTTCTGCGACGATCCATTTCAGAGTTGGAAACACCGCCAGCAGCCGGTTTTGCACCAGGCCGTGTTCCGGCAGGTGTAGCGCTGGGTTTTCCGGGCACAAATACGCGCTTGCGTTTCTTTTCAACAACGACCGATTTTGAACGTCCGTGTGAAAAACTTTGGCGCACAACACCAGAACCGCCCTTTAGTCCAAGTGGTTTTGGTTTGCCGTCATTATTGTTTTCGTCGCTCATTCGTACTTAACCTTTCGCAGCTGGCTTTGAACCAGCAATTTTAGACGGGTCGGCATCGCATTTTTCACGAAATCCAGCCAGTCGATTGGCTTCTAATAGGATGCGGGCCGAGAGTCCACCTTTGGACACTGCCGCGTGTATCACATTTTCCCGCCCGAATGCCAAACCCAATTCTTGTGCTGTAAGCCAAGAAATATAAGAATTTGCAACCGCAGAGGGCCGTATCTTTTGTTTTTGTGGCGCTGAGCCATCTTCGGCCTGAATAAGGATGTACCAGCGCTCCGACATCATAGCCGATTTAGTCTTTTCAAAACCGCAAATAGCGTGTCCACTTTTGCGCGCCATAGACAATAAATCTATGGCACGTTTGACAATCAAACTCTCGGTTAGTTCCACCAGATTCTCTGGGATATTGACCTTTTGTCTGGCGGCCTTGGAAAAAAGGCCCTGATTGATGGCTTTGGTCAGCTCATGGCGATTAGCCGTAACCCACATGCCGCGCCCCGGCAAACGCCCCGAAATATCGGGTGTTACCATATCATCAGGACCCAATACGAAGCGTATCAGGTTAGCTGTAGGCAAAGTGTCTTTGGTCGCTATGCAGCGACGCTCGACAACTTCAGTCCGATTTGTTCGACCACCACGTCCCACGGGCAAGCACTGAAACCTGACGCATCAGGCTTCAGCTTCCTCTTCAGTGTTGGCAGCTTCTTCTTCAGCTGCTGCATCTTCGGCAAGTTGTTCTTCTGTGACCCAACCCAATTGCAGACGCGCTGTCATAATCAGCTCCTGCGCTTCGGCAAGCCCCATATCAAAGCTTTCCAGCAAGCCGTCATCTTTGACGCGCTCGCCGTCTATAGTGGTGTAACCGCCAGCCAGTTCCCAGTCAGCACAAGTGGCAAAATCGTCGATGGTTTTAACGCCGTCTTTGGCCAAAGCCACCAGCATTTGCGGGGTCAGGCCGCCAAAGTCGATCAGGCTTTGTTCAAGCCCCAACGCCTTGGCTTCTTCCATTGCCTTGGCGTTGATCTCATCCAGGCTTTCACGCGCACGCGCTTGCAGCTCATCCGCTGTGCCTTGGTCGAAGCCGTCGATGACCAACAGCTCGTCAACATCAACATATGCCACTTCTTCCAGTGTGGCGAAGCCTTCGGAGACCAGCAATTGTGCAACAACTTCGTCAACGTTCATTGTGTCCATGAACAATTTAGAGCGAATTTCAAATTCGGCCTGACGACGCTCCGACTCTTCCGCTTCGGTCATAATATCAATGTCCAGACCAGTTAGCTGAGACGCAAGACGCACGTTTTGGCCACGACGGCCAATGGCCAGTGACAGCTGCTCTTCTGGTACAACAACTTCGATACGTTCCGCATCTTCATCCAGAACCACTTTGGAAACCTCCGCAGGTTGCAAAGCGTTGACCAAGAAGGTCGGCGCATCTTCATTCCAAGGAATGATGTCGATTTTCTCGCCGCCCAGCTCATTCACCACGGCTTGCACGCGTGAGCCACGCATACCGACACAGGCACCTACCGGATCAATGGAGTTGTCATAGGAAATCACACCGATTTTTGCGCGAGACCCCGGATCGCGGGCAACCGCTTTAATCTCGATAATGCCGTCATAAATTTCAGGCACTTCCATTTTAAATAGCTCTGTCATGAATTCAGGCGCTGTGCGTGACAGGAATATCTGCGGGCCACGCATTTCAGAACGCACTTCTTTGATATAGGCGCGGACACGATCACCGTTGCGGAATAGTTCGCGGTTGATCAGTTGATCGCGGCGCAATACGGCCTCACCACGGCCCACGTCAACGATGACGTTGCCGTATTCAACACGTTTGACCAGACCATTGATGATCTCGCCTTCGCGGTCTTTAAACTCTGCATATTGACGCTCGCGTTCAGCTTCGCGGACTTTTTGCAAAATCACCTGCTTGGCGGATTGTGCGGCAATACGGCCGAAATCCATCGGTGGCAGTAGATCAATAATCAACGAGCCGATCTCTGGGTTGTCGATATGGGCTTTGGCTTCTTCTACAGTCATTTCTGTAGACAGGTTTTCAACTTCTTCCACAACTTCGCGTACACGCGTCATTGTCAACTCACCGGATTTGCGGTCGATATGGGCACGAATGTCCAGCTCGGCCCCGTAACGGGACTTTGCCGCTTTCGCCATGCTTTCTTCCATTGCCTGAATAACTAGATCGGGATCGATCATTTTTTCACGCGCAACGGCTTCTGCGATTTGCAACAGTTCCAGACGGTTTGCTGTGGTAATTGCCATGGGTTCAGTCCTCTTCGGTTTGAATTTCGTCGAACGCGCCTTCATCAAAGCCATCGTCTTTGCGGGCTTTCAATGTATGGGCGATCAGTTCATCTGTTAAGACCAGCTTGGCGTCATCCAGCCAGTCAAATTGCAGGCCGATAATCCCTTCCGAGATTTCGATCAGCACTTCGTCATTTTCGATACCGCGTAATTCGCCCTTAAAGCGTCTGCGGCCATCTATTAGCTCTGTGGTTTCAATCTTGGCTTCATAACCTTGCCAAGCATCAAAATCTTTTAGCCGTGTCAGTGGGCGATCAATGCCGGGGCTGGATACTTCCAGTGCGTAATCACCCTCAATCGGATCTTCCACATCAAGAATTGCACCAACTTCGGTAGAGATGCGGGCGCAATCGTCAACCTCAATCCCGCCATCCGGTTTTTCAGCCATAATCTGTAGAATGGTGCGCTTACCTGATATCAGGCGAATGCGCACAAGTTCACACCCCAGGTCTTCGACCACGGGGCGCACGATTTCGGCCATGCGTTTATCTATTGCTGTTCTTGCTATCAGGTCTGACAACATAGTCTCCAAGCACAAAAAAACGGGCAACTGCCCGTCGAGAATTTCCGATGGAAGTCTGGGGGTGGAAGCCAGTCTTACCGCTGTTGAGGTGGGGTATAGGCTGACTTCACGGATTCTGCAAGAGGGAATTAGGCAGTGTTTAAATATGTGCGATATTCAAATGAGCTGACCTCTGCTGCAAAGCGCGCCAGTTCCTGCCGTTTGGCTTTTATAAACACACTGCGCAATATCGGGGCGAATATATCGTCCAGTCCGGTTGAGGCTTCAAACGCATCCAGCGCATCACCCCAGTCGGTTGGTAATTTTGGCAGGTCACAGGCAAAGGCATCGCCCTGAACCGGTGCGGCTGGATCGGCTTTTTTATCTATGCCTTGCAATGCGGCACCTAAAATGGCGGTTAACACCAGATAAGCATTGGCGTCGGCACCCGCGACGCGGTGCTCAATACGCCGTGCAACATCTGGCCCACCAGGAATGCGCACGGCGGTGGTGCGGTTTTCATAACCCCAACCAACAGCCCCCGGCGCATGGCAGTTTGGAGCAAAGCGACGAAATGAATTATAATGCGGGGCAAAGATAGCCATGGAAGCAGGCATCAGATCTAGACAACCGGCAACCGCGTGGTGCAATATTGGCCCGCCTTCTTCTGTGCCATTGGCGAAAATATTATTGCCGTCTTTATCCAGAATGGAAAAATGCACATGCAGCCCGTTGCCGGGCCGATCCCCAAACGGTTTAGCCATAAAGGTTGCCGCCAATCCCTGATCGCGGGCAACTGAACGCACAATACGTTTAAAGAACATGGCGTCATCTGCTGCACGCAGGGGATCAGGCACATGATTAAGGTTAATTTCAAACTGGCCAGTGCCCGCTTCTGAAATAGCGGCATCGGCAGAAACGCCCCATGCGTTACATTCGGCATAAACCGCGTTTAAAAATGGTTCATGCAAATCAAGCGTGTCCAGGGATTCGATTAAAGGAAAGTCCTGTTTGATAGGGGCGGTCTGTGCTGTGCCATAGATGGAGTCTGGATCGGTTAGGTAAAATTCCAATTCGGTTGCGACAACAACGGTCAGACCACGCGCTTTGAATTGATCTACAATCTGGGCAAGCGCTTGGCGCGGATCAGCCAGAAACGGAGTTTTGTCTTCTTCCAAGAAAGTACAGGGTATCAAAACCGTCGGCTCTATTGTTGTGGATAGTTTCAACGGGCCGCGACCGGTTGGCACGCAATAGCCGTCACTGTCACCAGAGGCAAAAACCAATTCACTGTTTGGGATGTCATCGCCCCAAATATCAACACCTGTAATAGATAAGGGCAAACGAAACCCGTCTTTTAGTATGGTATCCAGTTTTTTGGCAGGCATACGTTTACCGCGCATTTGGCCGTTAAGATCAAAAACGCCAACTTGGACATTTGGATTTTGAAGTGCTTTTGTCATGATTCGGGCCCAGGGTGCAGATGTTTTAATAATTTGATCAAATTATGGTCTAAGGTCAATCGGTGATCAGTAAAATACATGATTTAGGTGCATTTATAGAAAATGACACAATAAACAGGTAAAAATTGTAAGGAGAACGCGGCAAAAACAGTTTGTTTCCATATTGTTGACAAAATTGAATGCGAAACAATACCCAGTAAGTATGTATGATTAGTGTTTTAACGAGG
>CAXMSA010000048.1:0-248 GCA_964195605.1 uncultured Amylibacter sp. | reverse complement strand
TTGCGAAGGTAGTGGATAACGGTGGATTCACCGATGCAGCCAAAAAATTGGGCATGTCAAAATCCGCAGTATCAAAACACATCTCATCATTAGAAGCACGTCTTGGAGCGCGATTACTTAATCGTACAACCCGCCGTGTCAGCCCCACCGAAATAGGTCTGGCTTATTATGATAAAGCCAAACAGGTTCTTGTTGATGCAATTGAAGCCGATGCAATGGTTTCATCCATGCAAATCGCCCCACGCGGG
>CAXMSA010000047.1:0-18474 GCA_964195605.1 uncultured Amylibacter sp. | reverse complement strand
TTTTTTCAGAGTGTGAAAAAGCTCGGCACCGATGCGGATTGCGTCACTGATGTTTTCAGCCGCTACGGGGGCGATCATGAATTCCTGAATGTCGATCGGGTTGTCCGCGTGTTCGCCGCCATTGATGATGTTCATCATCGGTACAGGTAGCATGCGCGCGGATGTACCACCGACATAGCGGTAAAGCGGTTGATCTGCATGTTCTGCGGCGGCTTTTGCCACTGCCAAAGAGACGCCCAGAATGGCGTTGGCACCCAGACGGGCTTTGTTTGGTGTGCCGTCAAGTTCACACATCATGCCGTCAATTTCGACCTGTTCCATGGCATCTGCCCCTAGCAGGGCCTCGGCTATTTCGCCGTTCACGGCATCAACCGCTTTCAATACACCTTTGCCCATGTAGCGCGTTTTGTCGCCGTCGCGCAGTTCAACCGCCTCATATGCGCCGGTGGAAGCGCCCGATGGTACCGCGGCGCGGCCCATGGCACCGCTTTCTAGTGTGACGTCGACCTCAACCGTGGGATTGCCGCGGCTGTCAAGAATTTCGCGGGCGAAAATGTCGATGATAGTACTCATGTAAGGTTAGTCCTTTTTCTTTGGAACGCCGTAGAGTTCCAGTCTGTGGCCGCGCAGAGAATAGCCCAGTTTAGCGGCGATTTTTTCTTGTAATATTTCGATTTCTTTATCGATGAATTCGATCACTTCGCCGGATTGAATGTCGATCAGGTGGTCGTGGTGGTCACGTTCCGCATCTTCATAACGCGCCCGCCCGTCGCCGAATTCATGGCGATCCAGAATGCCGGATTCTTCAAATAGTTTCACTGTGCGATAAACTGTGGCCAGAGAAATGCCTGCATCTACTTTGGATGCGCGGGTATAAAGCTCTTCCACATCGGGGTGGTCGGTGCAGCCCTGTAAGACGGCCGCAATCACACGGCGTTGTTCGGTCATGCGTAGGCCATTGGCTTCGCATCGTGCTATGATCGTGTCTTTGGTCATACCAGTTCCCTTTTATACGGCCCTTTTAACGGGTCATTACTACAGTACAAGTGCGTTAACGGTAAAGAGTGCGTTAAAATACAAAGTTGCCCTGCATGGTTTTTACTGCCGATCCGCTTACGGTGACAGAGGCAGGCTGGCCGTCTTTTACTGTGGTGGATACAAAGATTTGTGATGGGCGGCCCATTTCAACACCTTGGGCAATGTCCAGTGTTTGGGCCTGATTGTAGACAGACGTCAGGTAAGCCCCAAGGGTGGCCGCGGCACTGCCTGTGGCGGGGTCTTCTGGAGTGTTTGTAAGCGGCGAAAACATGCGCGCCTGAACGCCTTTCGGGGTTTGGACATAAACATATGTGCTAAAGCGGTTTTCTGTGCCGCCGTGTGTTTCGCGGGCACTCTGGAAAGCACCTGTGATCGGGTTTGCATGTGCCAGCATATCTAAACCGGAAAGTTCGATCATCACAAAAGATCTGCCGATAGATACATTTTGGGGCGCGTGGTTTTTTGTGACAATAGCGTTTTGCGGGATCGACAGGCAGTTTGCGATCAGGTCTGCGGGAACAGTGTTGAGCCGCTGAAGCGGGGTGGTGGTGGTAAAAGCGGCTGATTTTGGTGCGCCTTTGGTGATGTTACATGGAATGGGGCCGATGCCTAATTCTAACACCATCGTGTCAGCGACACCTAAATCTGACAGGGCAATGGCGGTACCAATGGTGGGATGCCCTGCAAACGGAATTTCGCCTGCACGGGTAAATATACGCACACGCGCCGTATGTGCCGTGTTTTGGGCTGGGTAAACAAACGTGGTTTCGGAAAAATTAAACTCTGTTGTGATGCGTTGTAAATCGGCTTCATTCAGGCCGGTTGCATCGGGAATAACCGCCAATTGGTTGCCACCAAATGCGGTGTCAGTGAAGACATCATAAACGTAGTAATTGGTCATTACAGTAAATCCGGTGTGCGGCCTAGCCTGTTGGCAAGTGGCGCTATGGTCAGGCCTTGCACGATGATTGAGAAGATCACCACGGTGTATGTGGCGGTCAGGATCATGGCTTTCCATTCGCTGTCGGGCAGGGTCAGGGCCAAGGCCACCGATATGCCACCTTTCAACCCGCCCCATGTCATGATCGGGATCACATCGGCGGTGAAGGTGCGAAACGGTTTGAGTAGCATAAGCGGTATGGTCACAGCGGCGGCGCGCGCAATTAGGGCCAGCCCAATGCATAATATACCGCCCCATATGGCGTTTACGTCGAATGTGATGGCGAAAACTTCTATCCCGATCAACAGGAACAGGATGGCGTTTAATATTTCGTCGATCAATTCCCAGAATTTGTTCAAATACAGGCGGGTTTGTTCGGACATGCCGTGTTTCATGCCGACATCCCCGATGAAGAGGCCCGCGACCACGGCCATGATTGGGCCGGACATATGCAAGGCGATTGCCAGTTGGTAGCCGCCGAAAGCAAGGCCAAGAGAGATCAGGACCTCAAGCGCATAATCGTCGATGCGTTTCATGATCTGGAACACAAGGTAGCCAAGGATAGCACCTAATATGGCCCCTCCGATGGCCTCTTGCACGAAGAGCTTTATGGCGCCCATAGCATCTGTCGCATGGTGCTCACCTGACGGGAACGCGATGCCGGCAAGGATTAGAAACACCACATAGGCGACCCCGTCGTTAAACAGGCTTTCACCGGCGATTTTGGTTTCCAGCGACTTGCGCAAATTGGCTTCACGCAACACGCCCAAAACCGCGACCGGGTCGGTGGGGGTGATGATCGCCCCGAAGACCAGAGCTACGATCAGTGGTGCACCAGTGATCCAGCTGAAACCGTAACCGACAATGGCGGTGGATATGGCCACACCCAAGGTTGCCATCAACAGCACCACCCAGGCCTGTTGGCGCAGGTCAGACAGTTTGACATGCAGCGCACCTGCAAAAAGAAGCAGGCCTAACATGCCTTCCAGCAGCGCGTCGGAAAATTCGATGTCGCGCACGATTATCTGGATCGTGCCTGCGGCCCCTAAAGCAGGAAACATGGCATCAACACCCATCACGCTTAAAGACGCAAGCAGGGCTACCACAAGGATGCCAATGGACGAGGGCAGCTTTAAAAACAGATAGTTAACAGCCCCGAACGCCCCTGCAAGAACTATCAAAAGCGAGGCGACTTGAAGGATGGTCATGGATGGGTTCCCCGTTGGATTTAAGCGTGTTTAGCATTTGTGGGTGAGGGGGGTAAAGGCTTGTACTAACGAATAAGGGCATCCCGTAATGAGATGCCCTTATTCTGTATATCTCGTGCCGCCTATTCGTCGAAGTTCACAATTTCAATCAGCTTCAAGGATGCGCCGCGCAGTTTGGCGATCTCGATCAGGGGTTTGGTGTCGGCGGTGAATGCGCCCCAACCGGCCACCAGATCGGATGGTTTGGTGCCCGGTTTGATCGGGTATTCACCGTTGGTTTTGGCATAAATTTTTTGTGCTGTTGCTGATGATAACCATTCCATCAGCTTGATCGCACTGTCTTTGTTATGCGCGGCTTTTGTCAATGCCATGCCTGACAGGTTCACATGGGTGCCGCCGCCCTCAAAGGTCGGGAACATGATGTTGACGCTGTTGGCCCAAGCCAGCTGATCCGGGTCATCCAGCATTTTTTTCATGTAATAAGTGTTGCCGATAGAAACATCGCAAACGCCGGCAAAAACAGCTTTGATTTGCGCGCGGTCATTGCCCGATGGTTTGCGTGCCAGATTGGCTTTCAAACCTTCCAACCAGCCTTTGGCGCCGTCTTCACCATGGTGTGCGATCATGGCGGATGTTAGGGCCAGATTATAAGCGTTGGTGCCGGAGCGGATACAGATGCGGCCCTTCCATTTCGGGTCGGCCAAGTCTTCGTAAGTTGTCACGTCGCCATCATTAACACGGTCTTTTGATGCGTAAACAACGCGGGCGCGTGATGTCAGGCCAAACCATTGACCGTCGGGGTCGCGGAATTCTGCGGGGATGTTCGCACTTAGGGTATCGGAAGTGACAGGTTGGGTCACGCCGGCTTCAACCACACCGTTCAGGCGTGAAATATCAGTTGTCATTACCAGATCAGCGGGGGAACGATCGCCTTCGGCTTTCAGCTTTTCGATCATGCCTTTTTTCAGGAACGACACATTTACTTTGATGCCGGTTTCCGATGTGAATGCATCAAACAAAGGCTTTACCAGATAAGGTTGACGGGATGAATAAACATTGACCTCATCAGCCAAGGTGGGGATGGCGATGGCCGCGATGGCCGTGGCGAAGATAGCGGTTTTGAAAGCTTGGTACATGACGATTCCTTATTTGTACGGGGCCTTTAAATCCGACTAAAACAGTCGGGTCAATAGGTGCATGAAAAAATCAGGATAGTTAGCCTCACGAAAATGTGTTCACTTTTGGAAGTGTATGTTTTCATTAAGTTTTATTGTCATTACCTTTCCATTATAGTTTTATTCGCCAGTTTTCCTTAAGGAAAACTGATGAAGTTGAGATATACTGCATTCGTGTATGTGGGACCTAAATGGAAAACGATGGTAAAACGATGGTAAAGAGAAAAATACAAGTATCAGAAGAATGGTTCCAACGGGTTTGGCTGGAAGAAGATGCAGACGCAATCTACCAAATGTTCAAGCCCGGCTCTAACGCAAGGGGTCTTGGCAGTCAGCCGCATATCGGGCCTGATGAGTTTAGGCAATTGCATACAGACCTGTTGGGCCTAATAGAAAAAGTCACTGTTTCAAGCGATCACGCTATTGAACAAGGTGACTGGCTGGCGCAACTGGTTACAATCACAGCTGAGTGCCGCAAAACCGGACGTATGGTCTATATACATGGGCAGATGATGTTGAAGATTGTGGATGGCTGTATCGTTGACGCATATAATCATCTGGATTTCATGTCATTGTTTGAACAACTGGGCGTATTGCCCAATAAAACTTTCGAAGATTGCCTGTCGGGAAAAGTGATGGCTTAAAGCCGTTCATCTGCTTTCACCGCATCCCACAACGCATCCATTTCAACCAAGTCAGATTGCTGCGGGGTCTTGCCTAAATTGGCAAGTTTCGCCTCGACCCCTTCAAAACGACGGATGAATTTTGTGTTGGCTTTGCGTAGAGCCTCTTCGGGGTCTATGTCCAGATGGCGCGCCAGATTGGCCATCACGAACATCAAATCGCCAAATTCCTCAATTTGTTCGTTATGTGATAGTTCTTCATGCGCTTCGACCAATTCAGCACTTTCTTCATTGATTTTATCTAGAACCTCCAGTGCCGATGGCCAGTCAAAACCTACCCGGGCTGCGCGTTTTTGCAGCTTTACGGCACGGGTTAACGCGGGCAGGTTTATGGCAATCCCGTCAAGTGTTTTGGCTTGTTCCACACCTTTTGTCGCCCGCTCCGCGGCCTTGATCTTTTCCCAATCAGCAACCTGTTGCGTGGATGATTTATCGCGGCTTTCATCGCCGAAAACATGCGGGTGGCGGTGGATCATTTTATCGGCAATTTTTTTGGTAACGCTGTCAAAGCTGAAGGCGCCGTCTTCAGATCCCATCTGCGTGTAATAAACCACCTGTAACAGCAAATCACCAAGCTCGCCCTCAAGCTCATCCATGTCACCTTTTTCAATCGCGTCTGCGACTTCATACGCCTCTTCGATTGTGTATGGGGCGATGGATTTTAAATTCTGTTCAATATCCCACGGGCAACCGGTTTCGGGGTCACGCAGGCGGGCCATAATCTCTAACAGGCGCGGCAGGCCGCCTGTTGGGTCAAGGCAAAGTGATTGGCTGTCGGTATATTTTGTCATTGAGGGCTTTTCTATTTCAAATGTCTGACTAAAGTGGCTGAAAACAGGAGTACACAGACTATGCCCGTTATCAACAGTATTGCGAATGATTTTGAGGAAATGGCCAAGTGCCGTCAACATATTCATGCCAACCCTGAACTGGGTTTTGAGTGTCATGAGACCGCCAAGTTTGTGGTTGAGCGTCTGAAAGAGTTCGGCGTTGACGATATTTCAACGGGCTGGGCCAAGTCCGGTGTTGTGGCTGTGATCAATGGCAAGGGTGAGGGCGGAACTATCGGGTTACGCGCGGATATGGATGCCTTGCCAATGCCCGAAAAGACGGGCTTAGAATATGCGTCAACGGTTGAAGGTAAGATGCACGCCTGCGGCCATGACGGGCATACTACGATGTTGCTTGGGGCGGCGAAATATTTGGCTGAAACCCGCAACTTCTCGGGCCGTGTGGTGTTGATGTTCCAACCTGCGGAAGAAGGCGGCGGCGGGGCCGAAGTGATGTGTGATGAAGGTGTGTTGGAAAAATACGGGATTTCCCAGGTGTTTGCGATCCACAATATGCCTGAACTGCCCGTGGGCGAGTTTCAGACCCGCGCGGGGCCGGTGATGGCGTCTGTTGACGATTTTGAGATCGAGATTTTTGGCAAAGGCGGTCATGCGGCGCGCCCGCATTTTTCGGTTGACCCGATTGTGGCGGCCACGGCGATGGTGCAGTCTTTGCACACTATCGTCAGCCGCAATATCGACCCGATCGAATGCGGTGTGATCTCGATCACGCAGATACATGCGGGCACCGCGTTTAATGTGATCCCTGAAACCGCCAAGATCATGGGCACGATCCGCAGTTTTGAACCTGCGGTGAAAGAAGTGATGCAAAAACGGTTGGTCACAGTGCTGGAAAATATTTCTGCCGCCTATGATACACGGGCCGAACTGACCTATCATGATGGCTACCCTGCAACAGTAAATAACGCCGAGAAGGCTGCCTTTGCGGTTAAGGTTGCGGCCAGTATCGTGGGTGAAAATAAGGTCAGTGATCAAGCCGCACGGCGGATGGGGGCCGAGGACTTTTCGTTTATGCTGAACAAAGTGCCGGGGGCTTATGTGTTTGTGGGTAACGGCGATAGTGCGGCTTTGCACCACCAAAGTTATAATTTCAACGATGAGACAGCACCGATTGGAGCGTCTTATCTAGCAAAGATCGTGGAGGCGGCGCAGCCTGTTTAAAGGCTGTCACAGATTTGCACGCCTTACGGGCGTGCGAACCGGTCTTATCAGTTGTTTTGGGCGTTCAGAACTGGTCGGATGGTTTCTTCCAGAATGCGTTTTGTGATCGGCCCTGCGTGGCGGTAAAGAACTTTGCCATCGCTGTCGATGATAAAGGTCTCAGGTACGCCTGTGACCCCCCAATCAATGCCGGTGCGACCTTCGTCTTTGCCGACTTTGGTGTAAGGGTTGCCAAGGCTGTTCAGAAAGGACAAAGCATTTTTGCTTTGGTCTTTGTAATTGACGCCGTGGATCGCGATACCTTCTTCAGCCATGGCTTCCAATGTTGGGTGCTCAACACGGCATGGGCCGCACCAACTGGCCCAGAAATTGACCAGTTTCAGGCCGTCTGTCTTTAAGTCGGCGACGGTTAGTTCAGGCAGGTCGCCCAATTGTGTTGTGGTTAATAAAGGCGCATCGCGCCCGATCATTGTGCTGGGAAGATCGTTTGCACCTTCGCGATTTAGACTGACCCAAAGAAGGGCGATAAATGCAGCAGCGATCAACGGTGGTGCTGCTACCCAAGGTGAGATTTTACTTGCCACGATTAGCCTCCTCTGCATCTAGCAGGCGCTTTGCGCGGCGGTTTTGCACCCATGTCAAAGCGATAAGCCCGACTAGCAGCACTGTAGACACAAGATAAGCCAGAATGACCGTATCGGTGTATTTTCCCAGATCAGGCATTATGTATTCCTTGCTTGCAGTGCCGCAGCACGGCGCAGGCGGATTTCGGTACGGGTGCGTATAAAAACCAAGGTCACAAACAGCAGGAAGAACCCGGCAAAGCATAAGAACAATGGGTAGATATAGGCGCTATCCACATGTTGCTCTTTGTTCACAGCAATAGAGGCACTTTGGTGCAAACCTTGGTTCCAGAAATTCACCGCATAGCGGGACAGGAATGCAAAGACTGAGCCGACCATGCATAAGATCGCAGTCAGGTCAGCAGCAGTGTCGCTGTCTTCAACCGCATTCCAAAGGGCAATGTAGCCTAGGTAAAACACGAATAAGATCATAAAACTGGTTAGGCGTGGATCCCACGCCCAGTATGTGCCCCACATGGGTTTGCCCCATATCGCCCCAGTACCAAGGGCGATCAGGGTCAAGGTCATGCCGATTGGCGCTGCCGCCTTGGCAGCAAGGGCCGAAATATGGTGGCGGCGGATCAGCCAGACCAAGCTGGTGACCAGCATCATAAACCACGCGCTAACGGCCATTGTAGCGGCCGGTACATGGATGAAGATAATCTTGACGGTAGAGCCTTGTTTGTAATCGTCAGGCGTGCCGAAAAAGCCCCAGATGATACCTGTGACCAGACATATGCCGGTCAGAACAGATAGGAACGGTAACAGGCGGCCTGTTAGCCGCATGAATTTAACCGGATTTGCATATTCCCAAAATGACATGAGGCTGTTTTAACTATTTTTTGCGGTAGGGCAACGGGTCAGTTGTCACAGGTGTGTCAGGTAAGGTTGGCCTTTAACGCCAATGCGCTGGCGAAGGGCATCAAAACCACGGAAAACAGTGTCAGGCCTGCCAGCAGAACCAAGGTTGGCATGGGGTCTATGCCGTCGACGGCTTTGGTCACTGTAATGGCCCCAAAGATCAGGGTCGGGATGTACAAAGGCAACACCAGTAGGGATAAAAGCAAGCCGCCGCGTTTGATACCGACAGTGATTGCCGCCCCGAATGTGCCGATGAACGAAAGTGCCGGTGTGCCAATGGCAAGGCTTGCGCAGAGCCACAGGTAGGCGGGCTCAGGCAGGTTCAAGAGGTACCCCAATGGCACGGCAGCAATGGTCAGGGGCAGGCCGGTTGTGACCCAGTGGGCTGCGGCCTTGGCGACGGTTATACCGGTCAAAGGCAGGGGGGATGTGGCCAGCACATCAAGTGTGCCATCCTCAAAATCCAACTGAAAGATGCGATCAAGGGACAAAAGACACGCCAGCAATGCGCCGATCCATAAGATGCCGGGTGCTATGCGTGCCAACAGGTTAAGGTCGGAACCGACACCAAAGGGGACGAACATCACCACGATCAGAAAAAATGCCAATGCCAGACCGAAGCCGCCGCCGGAACGGAACGCGAGTTTCAGGTCTCGGGCGAAGAGGGCCAGCATTTAGAACGCTCCTTCGAGAAAAATAGATGTGTCGGTGTTCTTAGTCGGGATAAACTGCGCCAGATCAAGGGTGCGGGCGGTTGGGATATCAAGGTCAAGATGGGTCGACAGGATAGCGATGCCGCCTGTTGCGCAATGCGCTGATATGCTGCTGGCAATCAGGGCAGTGTGCTCTGCATCCAACGATGTGGTAGGTTCATCCATCAGCCATATTTTCCGCCCCGACAGGGTCATGCGGGCCAGCCCGAGACGGCGTTTCTGCCCTGCGGAGAGGTTGGCTGCAAGGCAGTCTTTAAGCGTGCCCAGACCAAAGTCCTCAATAACCTTATCTGTCATATGTGTGCCATAGACCCCGGCCCAAAATGACAGGTTTTCAGCAACGGTCAGTTGAAACTTCACCGCGTCCAAGTGGCCTGAGTAGGCGACATTGTCATGATCCAGTTCGAGGGTTCCCGCCGCCGGTTGGCTAAGACCCGCAAGCACGCGCAGCAAGGTGGATTTACCCACCCCGTTTGGGCCGCGCAGGATCAGGCAGTCGCCTGATGTCAGGTTGAAACACACATCTTGTAGGACTTGGCGCACACCGCGGGTGCAGCAGATATTTGTAGCGTTAACCGTCATGGGTGATGGGATAGCGGAAAGCTTTGGCAATGGGAAGGCGACAGTTATGCTACTTGGCATGGAAATCCAGCGCAAGTGATGTGGTTTGTTCCAAATGTTATTGCAAATCCAAACGCCGCTTTTAAATATGCCAGCAGGCATGGCTGTCATTTAGTAGATATCATGCATCATTTCAATTTTTTCTGATCGGGGTTATTGTAGGCAGTGGTATTTGTTGCAGCCGATAGTGCAACTGTGGCGGGCCATGCAACTGTGCTTCATGCAACGTAAGATTGATTGCCTGAAAGATTGCAGCATGGCTAATGGCCCCGGCACCGTTATCTGGATGGCAGGGTTTTCGTTTATTATATAATTGTTATGAAAAAGGTGACGCCACCATTCTGGTTGAGGTTACGTAAAGCGGGCGTTCGGTCGGGCATGTAAGATGTGATCTTAATCCAGAACGGCTTTCATGGCTAAAACAGGCTCGGTGTATGTCTGACTATACGGTCATAACCCAGGCATTTTGAAGCAAGAAAGGGCCGCGACCGGCGCGACCCTTTCATTGTTCAGACCCATAAGGGATTACCGACGGAAACGTTTCTGCGGATTATAGGGGTGGAACAATTTGGTTATGTGGTGTGCACCACGTCTCAAGACATCAAAAGCTGCTTCGCTACGGATTTGGTGGGCACGCTCCATTGCGGCCTTGATTACTTTCAGATCAGTTTTGCTAGACATTTCAAATCACCTTTCATGGGTGTGTATCTGTTAAAGCCATGTATATCTAAATTAACTACAATCACAAACGAGACTTTCTTTTCTTTCAATTAAGTTATACTGATGTGAAATGAATAACCGATTGCCCCCGTTAACTGCACTGCGCGCCTTTGAAGCTGCCGCGCGCCATATGAGCTTTGCCCAAGCCGCCGCTGAGCTACATGTCACCCCAGCGGCATTAAGTTTTCAGATTAAATCGTTGGAAGAACATTTGGGTGCTTTGGTATTTCACCGTCTGAACCGCAAAGTGGAATTAACCGATGTCGGTCATACGTTGGTCGCAGGGGTGGCCGAAGGCTTTGAAGCATTGCAATCCGCATGGTCTGGCGCGCTGCGCCGGTTGGATCAGGGGCATTTGACCGTAACGGCGGGGCCTGCGTTTATGGCTGCATGGCTTGCGCCTAGAATGTCGAAATTCGTGACCGCGCATCCGGAATTGGAATTGCGGTTAACGGCTAGTTTAAAGCTGCTGAATTTTCAACGCGATGGTATAGATCTGGCGATCCGGTTTGGGCCCGCAAATGATCAGGGTTATTTTTCGGAAAACCTGTTTCAAGACTGGGCGACCCCGATGATGGCGCCTGAGCTGGCAGAACAGATAAAAACACCACAGGATTTATGCACACATACCATTATCGGTCAGGGCAGCAATGAGATTTTACACCTGATTGAAAGATGGGACGAGTGGTGCAAGGTGACAGGCATCAAAGTTCCCAAGGCAAAGGGGCCGTATTTCTCAACGCCCGATGCGGCATTGAACTATGCTGCCAATGGTGGTGGTGTAGTCTTGGGACGGATATCTTTGGCTGAATCTTATTTAACCAGTGGTCGCTTAGTCGCCCCCATAAAGCAAGCGGTACGCCGCGAGTTATATTACCGTATTGTCTGCCCAGTGGGGCTGGAAGACGATCCAAATGTCGTGATCTTTCGTGAATGG
This sequence comes from uncultured Amylibacter sp., assembly GCA_964195605.1. GTDB lineage: Bacteria > Pseudomonadota > Alphaproteobacteria > Rhodobacterales > Rhodobacteraceae > Amylibacter. The sequence continues at coordinate 6,943 of CAXMSA010000047.1, read as the reverse complement.
ATCAAGGAAGAAGTAAAATCCCTTGCGGTATTTGCGGGCGATCGGGAATTTGTGTAATATACGCACGAATATCGCACGGCCTTTTAGGTTTGCAGGATGATTTTAGCTCTCTTTACGGGGTGATAGTCCACATATCACGGTAAATTGCATACCATTGCATACAATTCCCCTTGCGAGACTCACCTAGATGGTGCAAAAGCCCCTTAATTCCATTCACAACACCAATCGGAGGTTCCATGACTGTTACCGTAGGCATCGATAGCAATAAAACCCGCAAAACCTTATCCGTAGGCGACCAATCGGTCGACTATTATTCTATTCCGGCGGCCACGGCTGCGGGGTTGGGGGATTTTTCGAAACTTCCTGCCGCGTTGAAAGTGGTTCTGGAAAACATGCTGCGGTTCGAAGACGGTGGGCGTACTGTTTCCAGCGACGACATCAAGGCGTTTGCTGACTGGGCTACAAAGGGCGGCAAAAACCCGCGTGAAATCGCTTATCGTCCGGCGCGTGTTTTAATGCAGGATTTCACTGGTGTGCCAGCGGTGGTCGATCTGGCCGCAATGCGCGACGGGCTGGTGGCTTTGGGTGGTGACCCGGAAAAGATCAACCCGCTTAGCCCGGTTGATCTGGTCATCGACCACTCTGTGATGATTGACGAGTTTGGTAATCCACGTGCGTTCCAGATGAATGTGGAACGTGAATATGAACGTAACCTTGAGCGTTATACTTTCCTGAAGTGGGGTCAGAACGCGTTTAACAATTTCCGCGTTGTTCCACCCGGCACTGGTATCTGCCATCAGGTAAACCTTGAATATCTAAGCCAGACGGTTTGGAAAGACACGGACCAAAACGGTGTTGAAGTAGCTTACCCTGATACACTGGTCGGCACAGACAGTCACACAACCATGGTTAATGGTGCAGCCGTTCTGGGCTGGGGTGTTGGCGGGATTGAAGCCGAGGCGGCGATGCTGGGCCAACCAATTTCCATGCTGATCCCCGAAGTTGTGGGCTTTGAACTGACAGGCAAGATGATGGAAGGCACAACGGGTACTGATCTGGTGCTGAAAGTCGTGGAATTGTTGCGTGGAAAAGGCGTGGTTGGGAAATTCGTTGAATTTTACGGCAAAGGCTTGGATGTTCTGCCACTAGCGGATCGTGCGACGATTGCCAATATGGCGCCTGAATATGGTGCAACCTGCGGCTTTTTCCCAGTCGACGGCGAAACATTGCGTTACTTGCGCAACACCGGTCGTGATGAGGATCGTGTGGCACTGGTTGAAGCTTATGCGAAGGAAAATGGTTTCTGGCGTGATGCGAATTATGCGCCTGTTTACACTGATACGATGCATCTGGATATGAGCACAATTGTGCCTGCGATTTCCGGCCCGAAACGGCCACAGGATTATGTGGCATTGACCAATGGTCAAACAGCGTTCCGTAAAGAGATGGAAGAGACTTTCAAACGTCCCATGGGCAAGGAAGTGACCGTGGTAGGTGAAGATTATACGATGGAAAGCGGCAAGATCGTTATTGCGTCGATCACATCATGCACCAACACTTCCAATCCATATGTGATGATCGGTGCGGGCCTTGTGGCGCGTAAAGCAGCCGCACTTGGCCTGACACGGCAACCTTGGGTAAAAACCTCACTTGCACCAGGTTCTCAGGTGGTTTCGGCCTATCTGGAAGCGGCAGATCTGCAAAAGGATCTGGATGCACTGGGCTTTAATCTGGTGGGTTACGGCTGTACGACCTGTATCGGCAACTCTGGTCCTATCCAAAAAGAACTGTCTACGGCAATTGCCGAGGGTGATTTGGTGGCGACATCAGTATTGTCGGGTAACCGTAACTTTGAGGGCCGTATTTCACCTGATGTACGCGCCAACTATTTGGCCTCACCGCCATTGGTAGTGGCCTATGCGATTGCGGGCACGCTGGATATCAATCTGGCAACGGATGTGATCGCCACGGATAAAGACGGTAACGATGTTTACTTGAAAGATATCTGGCCAACGACACAAGAAGTGGCTGAAATAGTTGATAAAACCGTGACTCGTGAGGCGTTCTTGACGAAATATGCGGATGTGTTCAAAGGTGATGAAAAATGGCAGGCGGTGGAAACCACAAGTGCCAAGACTTCTGATTGGCCTGCCGCATCGACTTACATTCAGAACCCGCCTTACTTTCAGGGTATGAGTGCGGAACCGGGAGTGATTTCGGATGTGAAGGATGCGAAAGTGTTGGCTTTGCTGGGCGATATGATCACAACCGATCACATATCACCCGCCGGATCATTCGCGGTCGACACACCTGCGGGGCAATACCTGAATGAACGCCAAGTTCCGGTGCGCTCATTCAACTCTTACGGGTCACGTCGTGGCAACCACGAAGTGATGATGCGCGGCACATTTGCCAATATCCGCATCAAGAACGAAATGCTGTCTGGCACGGAGGGCGGTTATTCCAAAGGGCCCGATGGCAAAGAAACCTCAATCTTTGATGCCGCGATGGCTTATCAGGCCAATGGCACACCTTTGGTGGTGTTTGGCGGGGTTCAGTACGGTGCGGGCTCTTCGCGCGACTGGGCTGCCAAAGGTACGGCTTTGCTGGGTGTGAAGGCAGTTATTGCCGAGAACTTTGAACGCATTCACCGTTCCAACCTTGTGGGCATGGGGGTTATCCCGTTTGAGTTCACAAATGGCGACACCCGTAAAACACTGGGTCTGACAGGCGATGAAACCGTGTCAATCACCGGGCTGGAAGGCGATCTTGTACCACTCTCTGAAGTACCGTGTTCTATCACCTATCCAAATGGTGATGTGAAAGAGATCATGCTGAAATGCCGGATCGATACCGCGGTTGAGGTAGAATATATCGAACATGGCGGCGTGTTGCATTATGTGCTGCGCAATTTGGCGAAATCTGCTTAAGTAACCTTTGTAGGTTAATATTAAAGAGCGGCCTGCGGGCCGCTTTTTTTTATGGCTCGGGCAGAAAGGCAGATGTGGCTGTGTTAGGGGCAAAGTTGTTCAAAGATCGTGCAATCGTTTTGTTAGCTATCGGGGAAACCTTTGCCTGGGCCGGATTATTCTATTTGTTTCCGGCATTGCTTTTGCGCTGGGAACAAAACTTGCTTTGGTCCAAGATTGATCTGACAGCCGCGATCACGCTTGCGGTGTTGATCTCTGCGATATGCTCACCCATCACCGGTCGGATTATTGACGCAGGTCGCGGGCCGCTTTTGATGGCGGGATCCGCTGTTCTTGGCGGTACTGGTTTGATGTTGTTGTCGCAGGTTACCATGCTTTGGCAGTTCTATCTGGTCTGGGCCATTATCGGCATGGCCACATCGGGATGTCTATACGAGCCATGCTTTGCGCTGGTGACACGGACCCGCGGCAAAGACGCTAAACGCGGCATTATCTTTATCACGTTGGCGGCTGGATTTGCCAGTACCATCAGTTTTCCAGCGGTGCATTCACTGGCCGAGGCTTACGGCTGGCGTTCAACTGTGGTTTTCTCTGGTCTGATGGTGATCCTTCTGGTTGCACCCTTGCTTTGGGTTGGGGCATCCGGATTGGAACAGGCCCACGAGCCCGAAGAGCCGGTAGCACAGATTACGGAGGCGCGCAGTGATTTTCTGAAAAGGCCCGCTTTTATATTTCTGGCACTTGGTTTTGGCCTGATCGCGCTTGTACACGGGGCCGTCGTGCAGCATCTTTTGCCAATCCTGAATGAGCACGGCCTTACCGCTGAAATGGCGGTGTTGGCCGCATCTTTCATTGGGCCGATGCAGGTCGCGGGACGGCTGGCGATGATGGCGTCGGAGAAATATACCTCGCATTACGGCGTTGCTGTATGGGCATTTCTACTATTGGGCGTTTCGGTTGTTCTGCTGATGTTGAGCGGTGCATCACTGGTATTTTTGTCTGGTTTCGTGATAATATTTGGTGGTGCTTACGGCACGGTCAGTATTTTGCGCCCGTTGATTGCCCGTGAGGTTCTGGGCGCGCATAATTTCGGGGCGAAATCAGGTGCATTGGCAGTACCCTATCTGGCGGGGGCGGCATTTGCGCCCTATTTGGGATCGCTTGTTTGGGGCTATGCGGGATATGCGGTGATGTTGTCTATGTTTGCGGTTTTGACAGTGGTTGCTTGTACGGTACTTATCATAGCACACCGTGTAAGTGTTTGATTTATAATCGATAGATAAAGCCGGCTTCAATTAATAAGACGGTAGAAAAATACGCAGCTCATCACCAGCCCCACAACAATTATGATTGCGCGCACCACGGGTTTGCTTAGTCGTTTGGCGATTTTGGCGCCGATATAGCCGCCAAATATATTGGCTATCATCATGATGATGGCGGCCGGCCAGACGATCAAGCCTGCTAGCGCAAAAGTTAATACGGATATGGCTGAGATGACAAAGGATATGCCGTTCTTGAGACCATTCATCAGGTTGATTTGGGTTAAGCCCCACAGGGCGTATAAGGCCAGAAGCACAATGCCCAAGCCGCCGTTAAAGTAGCCGCCGTAAATCGAGACCAACAGCGTGCCTGCGGCGCCATATGGTGTAAGCTGAATGCCACCACTGCGGCCCCATGCCAGAATGCGATCCTGAAACGCGAATATCGCGGTCGAGGCCAGCAGTAGGAACGGTACAATCATGGTAAAGAAATCGTTGGATGAGACCAGTAACAAAAGTGCGCCAAATAAGCCACCTGCAAGTGACAGGGTGCATTGGCGGATCAGTCGTTTGCGGTCAATCGTGGCAATATCTGTGCGAAATCCTGCTGCGGAGGATAGATAACCCGGGAACACCGCGATAGCACTGGTGGCATTGGCAACAATGGGCGGCACGCCTGCAAAGACCAGAGCAGGGAAGGTCAGAAAGGTGCCGCCACCTGCGATGGCGTTCAAGATGCCTGCAAAGAATGCGGCTGTGGCGATCAGTATTGTTGTTTCCATGGGGCCACGTTGCGTATTGTTAAGAAAACTGCAACCAAATTCACACGAACGTAGGTTTTTTGTAACGTTTACTCGCAAACACTTTATTGGCTATTTCACTAAAGCTGTTCTAGAAAGAATGTTAGTGGGAACGGGAAAGGTGCATTTATGCGCAATTTATTCGCAGCGTTATTTTTGATTTTATCCGGGATACCTGTGTTCGCAGCGGACGATGGATCACTTATTGTGGTTGAACTATATACCTCTGAGGGCTGCTCATCCTGCCCCCCCGCAGATGAAATACTAACGAAACTTGCAGGTCGTGACAATATTTTGGCTTTATCTTTGCATGTGGATTATTGGGATTATCTGGGCTGGAAAGATAAGTTTTCGATGGCCAAGTTCACTGATCGTCAGGAATATTACAATATGGTTCTGGGAAGTGGTTATCGTTTGGTAACGCCGCAAATGTTTTTTCAGGGGCAATCATATGTTGCTGGTGCTCGGCTCCAAAAAGTTGAAGCACAATTAGAGAAGCATGAAAAACAAGCGGATAAAGTAGCTTTAAACGTTGAGAAACAAGGCCAGACTTTCAACGTCAGTATTGACCCGAACGGGGCAGGTGTTTCTGCGGCGGACGTGATTATTGTTCAATATGAACCCAATTATGTGACTGAGATTAAAGCGGGCGAAAACCGTGGTAAAACGCTGAACCACACAAATATCGTGACGTCATGGCAGCGTGTGGGGGAATGGAATGGCCAGCCGAATTGGAAGATAAACCATTCGGTGCCTGAGGGCGTTCATGCGGCGGTGATTGTTCAGGTGGAACATAGCGGCCCTATTTTGGCGGCACGCAAGCTACAATAAATCTGTTTGGCAGAATATGAAAAAGCGCGGCATATGGACCGCGCTTTTGTTTTTGAGCTACTTGGAAACTGGCCCGATCATCATCGTCATTTGACGGCCTTCAAGCCTCGGGTGGTTTTCTATTTGGCCAGCTTCGGCTGTCAACACATCTTCTTTGACCCGCATCAAAAGTTGCATACCCAAATTTTGGTGGGCCATTTCACGGCCGCGAAAACGCATGGTGATTTTAACCTTGTCGCCATTTTCCAGAAATTTATACACATTGCGCATCTTAACGTCGTAATCATTAGTATCGGTGTTTGGCCGAAACTTGATTTCTTTAACCTCAATGATTTTTTGTTTGCGCCGGGCTTCAGCCTCACGCTTTTGTTGTTCGTATTTATATTTGCCAAAATCCATCACCTTACAAACAGGCGGGTTGGCGTTTGGTGAAATTTCAACCAGATCAAGCCCTGCTTCATCGGCCAATTCCATGCCGCGCGCGGGCGATACAACACCGACGTTGTTGCCATCGGCACCAATCAATCGTATTTCGTTTGAGGTAATGCGTTCATTCACGCGGGGTCCAGTTTCGCGCATCGGTGGCGCTTGGTGTGGTCTGCGGGCTATGGTTTCAAATCCTTCTTATATTTCTTTGTGCGAAACCTAATGCCGAAAGGTCATTCGATCAAGCTATATACCTGTCTGTATCCCGTAACGACGAAGGTCAAGCACGGTTTTGTGGTTTTGGGCGGAAATACCGAGTTTTTGCCATTTTCAGGATTTATATGCAGTTTCTCTTGCAATTTTAGGGCTCAGGGCGCAAATGAACACAGTCTTATTGGGCTTAAAAAACCGAAACATGGAGAGACGGTTATGAAAAAAATTATTACTTTAGTTGTAGTGCTGGCAATTGCAGGTGGTGCTTACTGGTACAAAGAACAACAACGTGTGGCTGAAGAAGCTGCAGCGCAAGTACAGATGCAAGCTGAAGCTGCCGCCGCAGAGGCCGAAGCTGCTGCAACTGCTGCCGCCGAAGCTGCCGCCGCAGAGGCCGAAGCTGCTGCAACTGCAGCCGCCGAAACTGCCGCCGCAGAGGCCGAAGCTGCTGCAACTGCTGCCGCCCAAGCTGCCGCCGCAGAGG
>CAXMSA010000046.1:0-18578 GCA_964195605.1 uncultured Amylibacter sp. | reverse complement strand
TGTTGTAAACACCGCCATAGCCATGACCGCAGTTACCGCGATATGTGATGTTGTGGTGAACGCACCGGGGATCAGACCCAAGATGTTGGCCACCAGAATAAAGATGAAAAGCGTAAAGATATAAGGGAAGTATTTCAGGCCCTCTTTGCCAGCAATGTCTTCCAGCATCTTGTGTACGAAAACATAAATGCTTTCGGCAATGGATTGGCTGCGTGAAGGTACAACTGCACGGCCGCGTGTGCCCAAAACCAGCAATGCGATGATTGCAAGCACTGTGATGCCCATCCACAAGGTCACATTGGTAATAGTGAACACGCCGATATCGCCATGCCCAAACAGAGGTTTGACCACGAATTGATCCATCGGGTGAATGTTAAAACCGTTACCTGCTGCTTCTGCTTCTGCTGACACGTGTCATATCCTTCATTTAAACGACTTAATCGTCGTCATACATCTTATCTTTTCCGATAGGTGCGGCTTTCGCATCCTTCGTCAAATTCTTTTCCTGAACCTCTTGCGCCGTGCGCATCATCGTGCGCACCCCTGCGGCAAAGCCCAGCATTGTGAATATCAACATAAACCACGGACGTGTGTCCAAAAGGTGGTCGATGCCGAACCCAATTGCGAAACCCAGCAGCAACCCGACTACCAGTTCCGTCACCATCTGCCAGCCCACGCGGGCTGCCGTGTAATGGCTTTCTTCGGCTTTTACAGGCTTTTTCGCCTGCCGTGCCGCTTCCAGCTTTTTACTCAATGCATCCAGTCGCTTTGGGTCAGGGCCATCGGTCATAATGAAAGCCTTTCATATCCACGCGTGAACGCACCTAAGACAGTTGTGCGGAAAATAGGACTTAGGCGGCTAAGAGTCAACGTGGATTATTCCAGATAGGTCGCCGTATAAGATATTGTTTTAAATATATTTATTTTAAAACATGGGCTGAAACAGTAGGCAACTTATTCCAGCAATCGAGATTTTGGTGATTTTCGCTTATTCAACCATTTGGTTGAAAATAATCGTATGGTGCGTGCTTCCCACGCGCCATGCACCCGCCCCGCATTCAATACAAATAATCCCGCGTCAACGGCACGGCTTCCTGCCGTTTGGTCAACTGAAACTGAAACACCACTTGGCGATCCAGCCGAAATGTTAGTTCAGCAGCTACCAAATAATACCGCCACATACGGCAGAACCGCGCGTCATAGATCGCCTCGGCTTTATCAATATTCGCCTCAAACCGCACACGCCAGTCACGCAGAGTATCAGCGTAATGTATCCGCCAGACCTCAATATCCGTTGTGATCAGATTGGCATCTTCAATGATTGGTGCCACTTCGGACATTGCAGGCACGTAGCCGCCCGGAAAAATGTATTTCGCAAACCACGGGCTGGTTACATTCGGCGGGGCTGCGCGGCCAATGGTATGGATCAAAGCCACGCCGTCTGGTGTTAGAAAATTACGAATATGATCGAAATATTCACGGTAATGCGGCACGCCGACATGTTCAAACATACCGACCGAAACGATGCGGTCAAACGGGCCTTTCACGTGGCGGTAATCTTGCAGATAGAACTCCACCCGATCTTCCAATCCTTCAGCCTTGGCACGTGCCACAGCAACTTTATGCTGTTCCTTAGACAGGGTCACACCAACAACATTCACCCCGTAATCCCGCGCAAGCGTCAGCCCCATACCGCCCCAGCCACAACCGATATCCAAGACCCGCATACCAGGTTTCAGGCAGAGTTTATCTGCGATATGTGCCTTCTTTTGTGCTTGTGCCATCTCAAGCGTGTCATCAGGGGTTTTGTAATAGCCACAGGAATATTGTTTATCTTCATCCAGAAACAAATCGTATAATTTATCTGACAGATCGTAATGGTGCGCTACATTTTCCTGTGCTCGCCCGATTGGATTATGCTGGCTGATTTTACGTAAGATCTTGCGCGTAGATTGCATAATCCTCTGCACAGGCGTCGGATTATTAAACCGCTCGCCATTGCGCCCCATGTTACGCACGGCCAGTCCCAAAAAACCGTAAAGATCATCATCCTTGATGGTCATGTCGCCATTCATATAAGCTTCGCCCACCGCCATATCGGGGTTGCGCAAAACCTTACCTGTCAGGGATGGGTCGTGCAGGGTCACGTCCACAGCCGCGCCTGTGCCGTCACCCAATTTCAAAACCTTGCCATTGGTCAGGTGAATGATCAGGTGCCCGTGTTTAAAAGACCGTTTTAAAAAAATGCTAAATAAAGAATCCCACATGAAATCTGCCCTTTTTCAGGTTAGAATACACAGGAATAGAGTTCATGCAGTAAAGAAACGTTACCGATTAAGGCGCACTTCTTTAAAGCGCACCAAACGGCGCTGACCTTCATCCCACAGGTGCAGGTTTGCACATTTCAAGCTTTCCCAGAACCCCAGGCGTTTGATCTCGCCAAGAACCGGGTGATCACGCAAAACCTCTGGTAGTCGGTAAAACGGGATACGACTATAAAGGTGATGCACATGGTGAATGCCGATATTGCCTGATATCCATTGCAGGGGTTTAGGCAGCTTATAATAGGAAGAGCCATAAAGTGCTGCATCGTACATATCCCATTCTTCAGGTTGATCCCAATGGGTTTCTTCGAACTGGTGCTGTACATAGAACAGCCACATGCCCGCAGCCGCAGCGGTAAAACTGGTGATCGCGAAGACCGCAAAGAATTGCCAGAACCCGATCATATAGATTAAAATAGCATAGGTGATCAGCATCATTGTTGTGGTTCCCATAGTGGAAATCCAGTATTTGATACCCGCCTTCATCATGCCCACAGGCAAGCGTTGCTGAATGCCGAAAATGTAGATCGGGCCGACAACAAAGATTGTGAGCGGGCTGCGATAGAGGCGGTACATGAAGCGGCCCCATCTTGTGTCAGCCCTATATTCTGCCACTGTCATCGTGTAGATGTCACCGATGCCACGTTTTACCAGATTGCCAGAACCCGCGTGGTGGATCGAATGAGTGCGACGCCACAAAGCGTAAGGTGTCAGTGTCAAAACACCAAGACACCGCCCGACCCAGTCATTTGCAGTGCGTGATGAAAACAATGCCCCATGTCCGCAATCATGTTGTAAAGTGAACAGGCGCACCAGAAAGCCGCCGCCCATAACACCTAACAGACCTGTCAGGAAATAACTGAATGATATAGAGGCCCATGCAAGTGCCCAACAACCAAAAAAACCGACCATGGTAATCGCAAGTTCAAAAACACTGCGCCAGTTGTTTGGTTGGCGGTATTTCGCCAAAACACGCAACCAGTCTTTCGTAGAGGTTTCTTGCGCTTTCAAGGTCTGCGCACCTGACATATCGTTCATAAATTTCGGCCTTAGGCTGCTCGTTTATTTTAACTTTGGGCACGCTAGCTTATAAATTATGAATCTGAAAGCAATTTTCCGCCGAAAGCCCTATTCTGTCGCAGTTTTCACACAGCGATCAATTGCATCTAGCCCGTTTTGCTTTTCCGCGTCGGTGATAAATGAGGCCGCGTATGAATTTTTTGCAAGCTGCACAATATCTTGTGCATCCAGCCCGACAGCTTTGGCAACCTGTTTGTAATTGTCATTTATATAGCCGCCAAAATAGCTGGGGTCATCTGAATTGATCGTCGTCAACAAGCCCGCTTTCAGGGCCTTTTTAACTGGGTGCTGATCCAAGCTCTCAATCCCGCGCAATCGCAGGTTTGACAACGGGCACATAGTCATCGGGGTTTGATCGCGCACCATGCGTGCGATCAGTGCTGGGTCTTCAAAGGCGCGGTTGCCATGATCAACACGTTGCACTTGCAAGTCATCAAGCGCGGTTTTGACATAGTCCGCAGGCCCCTCTTCACCTGCGTGGGCCACAGGCGTGAAGCCTTGCTTGCGCGCTTCCGCAAAAACCCGGCTGAATTTTTCAGGCGGGTGACCGGCTTCGGAACTATCCAGCCCGACCCCGAAAATATGCTCTTTGTGCTTACAGGCGCAATCCAGTGCTTCAAAGGCTGCCTCTTCGGGCAGGTGGCGCAGAAAACACATGATCAGCTTGGAAGATATGCCCATTTCTTTATGCGCCGTCTCAAGTGCCGATGTAATTCCGCCCAGCACGGTTGCGAATGAGACACCTCGTTCCATATGTGCCTGCGGGTCAAAAAATATCTCCACATGGCGCACCCCATCACCATGCACTTTTTCCAGATAAGCCCAGGTGAGGTCATAGAAGTCACGGGTCTCAATTAGCACCGACATGCCTTGATAATAGACATCCAGAAAGTCTTGCAGATTGTTAAACGCATAAGCCGCCTGCACATCTTTGACGGATGCATAAGGCAGATCAATCTTGTTGCGTTTGGCCAAAGCCAGCATCATCTCAGGCTCCAAAGTGCCTTCGATATGCAAGTGCAGTTCTGTCTTGGGCAATGCATCAATCAGCGTGTCTAAATTCATTTGGATCCTCATATCTGTGATTTAATGTGTATAGTTAAGAAGTTTGGAATGTATTATCCGATAATTCCAAAAACTGTTTCATGCGTTTCAGGGCACGTTCAATGTTTTCCACGGAGTTGGCGTAACTTAACCGAATATAGCCTTCGCCCAACACCCCGAAATCAGGCCCACCAATGGTCGCCACACCAGCCTTTTCCAACAGATCAGATGCTAGTTGCTTCGCACCGAATCCGGTTTGCGCGATATTCGGGAAGGCATAAAACGCGCCCAGAGGTGTGATGCAACTGACGTTTGGAATGGCGTTCAGCCCTGCCACCACCACGCGGCGGCGGCGATCAAACTCCGCAACCATTTCTGTCACGCAATCCTGTGGCCCAGTTAAAGCTGCCAAAGCCGCCCATTGCGCAGGCGCGTTTACGCAAGACCACGCGTTTACTGCCAGTTTTCGTGCGGCATCCATCAGCGCATCCGGCCAAACCGAATAGCCCAAACGCCAGCCTGTCATCGCGTAGGTTTTCGACCAGCCATCCAGCAGGATCAGGCGATCACGGATCGACGGATATGACAGCAAAGACACATGTTCCTGCCCCTCATAGGTCATCTGCCCATAAATCTCATCCGACATGATGGCAACATCCGGCCAAGCGTCTAATCCGGCCACTAAAGCATCAATTTCCGCGCGCGGCGTCACCCCGCCGCATGGGTTCGCGGGCGAGTTGATAATTATTAAACTAGTTTTCTGGTTTAACTTGCTCAAAACATCGTCTGCAGAAAAGCCAAAACCGTTCTCTTCGCGGATGGGAATGGGCACAGGTTTGGCCCCGGTATATTCAATCATCGAGCGGTAAATTGGAAACCCCGGATCAGGGTACATGATCTCTTTTCCCGGCGCACCAAACATCAGAATTGCTAGAAACATCGTCACCTTGCCACCCGGCACGATCAGCACATTGTCAGGGTGCACATCAAACCCCAACCGCCGGTCAATATCCGCCGCAACGCCTTCGCGTAGCTCAACAATCCCAGTGGCCGCCGTATAACCATGGTGCCCGTCACGCAGGGCTTTTACCGCCGCTTCAACAATGTGTTCAGGGGTGCGGAAATCAGGCTGGCCGATGCCCAAATTAATAATGTCACGGCCCTCACTGGCCAAAGCCTGCGCGCGGGCCAGAACCGCAAAAGCGTTTTCTTCACCGATACGGTTGAAACCATCATTCAGATGCAAAGCCATCGCGCTATTTCTCCACCATTATCACAGCATTATGTTTGATCGGAAAATTCACCGAACGGGCGATAAAACATACTGCACCGACTTTACCGTGCAAAGCTTTCGCCAACTTCGCATCGCTGCCTTTTGCGATCATCACCCTAGGGGCAAGATGCACCCATGAAAACTGCCCGCTACCGTCCGCATTCATCGCCATCTCACCCGTGGCGTGGTCTTCATACCCAGTCACCACGATGCCGGCATCATAACACATATGCAGATACCAAAGCTTGTGGCAGGTGGCGATGGAAGACACAAAAGTTTCCTCAGGATTCCAGCGCGTAGGATCACCGCGAAATGCAGGGTCAGCCGATCCTGCAATATCTGCTTTCCCAGCCGTACTAATCACATGATCACGCAGATATTTGGTAAAATCCGCTGTACCAGAGCCAGTATTCCCGACCCATTTAATATCCACCGCATAGGAATGTGTCTCGCCAGCCATGTCCGTTCTCCGTGAAATTTATATCCGCAACCTAGGCGCGGCCTATCCATAAGCCAAGCCCCAAAATCAACCATATGGTTGACCTTCCCCCTATCAACGCGCTAGGCAAATGCTTATGTCAAACCCGATCGATCTTGTCTTTGCAGCCCTTGCCGACCCAACACGCCGCGAAATCCTGACCATGCTGTTAGAGGATGATATGGCCGTCACGGACGTGGCCGAACCCTTCGAGATGTCACTGGCCGCAATATCCAAGCATCTGCATATTCTGACCCGCGCAGGCCTGATTGCACAAGAAAAACACGGTCGGGTAAAATGGTGCAAACTGCAAATGGATGCGATGAAAGATACATCAATCTGGATGGAAAGTTTCGGACAGTTTGAAACTGTCAATCTGGATGCGTTTGAGCGTTTTCTAGAAGACCAGACAATACAAATTAAATAAGACCAGCTTATCGGATGCACGTCTTACACTAAAAAGCATTTGGACCATTGGTGCAATGAACGGATAAGATATAGCTTTCAATTTGCATCAAAAACGAACTTTGATTACTCTTGCCTAAACGGAAAGGGGCGTTCTTTTGGATAAAAAACTTCTAAAAACCGGCGTGATTGGCATTATTGTTACAGCCTTGTGCTGTTTTACCCCAATATTGGTCTGGTTATTTCTGGCCCTAGGGCTGTCTGCAGTGATTGGCTATCTGGATATGATACTGTTTCCCGTCCTTTTCATCTTTATCTGCATAACGGGGTATGCCCTATGGCAACGCAGCCAAAAAACTTAACGCTTCTGTCAAGGATAACCTGTCCGGATTGCGGCCACTCTAAAACCGAGACAATGCCGACCGATGCCTGCCAGTGGTTTTATGAGTGCAGTTCTTGTGCAACGGTTCTAAAGCCAAAGCCCGGTGATTGTTGTGTCTTTTGTTCCTATGCTACAGTGCCTTGCCCGCCTATCCAAGAGGGTGGTTCTTGCTGCACCTGAAATCACGCCTCATTCTTTAACAGCATCAGCAAAGCCACAACCGTAGCTGCGACCCCCAGCAACATCAAAGCAGGCGGCGCATTTCCTGTCAGGACAAGTTCCCACATAATCACCCAAGAGGGCGTCAGATAGGTGTATGCCATCACCTTGGCACTGGGCAGATACATGGTGGCATATTGCACCAAAAAGAAGGTGATCGAACTGGCGCAAACCGCCAGATAAAACAACCCGGCCCAGAAATACCATGGCAGCACGGCCCAGTCAGTTTCCACCAGATCAGGTACGCCAAAAAAGCTGAGAATAATGAGCCCGGCCACGATCATGCCAAAGGTGAATACGATGATCGGCTCACCTCTGTGCAGCTTGCGCACCATTGGCGTGTATAAAGCGTGCGCGATGCAGCCGAAAAAAAAGATTGCCTCACCGTGTCCGATATCGAAGGCCAGCAATGCGGTGATGTCGCCACGAAAGATCACCCATAACGCACCCGCTGCCCCGATCGCCAATGCCAGAAACATCCAAAACGTTGTAATTTGGCGCAGCAGAAAATACCCGAATAGGGCAGACATGATCGGGGTCAGGGTAAACACCGCCGAGGCCGAAACTGGCGACGCAGTTTTCAGCCCTTCAAACATCAGCCCGAAATAAATTGCAAACAACCCGCCCAACAACAGATAACGCCAAGGCGCATCAAAATAGCGGCGTTTTATCCCCGGACCCAATACCGCAATAGCCCCGACAACCGCACCGGCAATAGCAAACCGCAAGGCCATCATTGCTGAGGGTTCCATCAGGTTAGCAATCCGTACACCGAAACTGAACGACCCCGCAATCAGGAACGAAAACAACAGCATTGCCAAATGGCCGCGTCTTATACTTATACCTGTGGCATCCATAACCGTACCCTTGGCCTGTTATGCCAAAGGTGCAAGTGGTAATTATCCTGCGAGGAAATATCTTGCTGAAAGTGCTTCAACTACGGCCCAGTATGAGGCTTCATATCCAGTATTGCGCCCTATCCTTGCCACGGTCTCATTGCGCACCCCGTTAAAGTCGCCGCCGGAAAGTTGGTCGACCGCGAGTGTGCGATAACCAAGGGCCTGTTTATTTAACACGGACTGGCCATCCTTGTGAATAACAAGGCTGTGGGCCTTTGTTTCAGCTGTGCAAAACATAATGTTGACTCACACCCGTCAGCCCGCTAAATACCGCCTCATCCAACGAGAAGTGCCAAACTTCCGGTCTTTAGGATCACCACCAGTCAGCGAGTTTCGCCCACTGGTGTATTTTGCGTTTGGCGGATTGCTTCTTATCATGGTGCAATTTGTAACGGTCGAAAGGGCCCGTAGATATGTTTGAGAATTTATCCGACCGTCTTTCCGGCGTCTTTGACAAACTGACTCGCCAAGGTGCGTTGTCCGAAGAAGACGTATCTGTTGCGCTGCGCGAAGTGCGCGTGGCCCTGTTAGAGGCTGACGTATCGCTGCCTGTGGCCCGCGATTTTGTCAAAGCCATCCAGGAAAAAGCCGCAGGCCAGAACGTTACCAAATCGGTGACACCGGGTCAGCAGGTTGTGAAGATCGTTCATGACGAATTGGTGCATTTCCTATCAGGCAAAGACGCCAATGCCGGGCAGTTGAAGGTTGATAACCCGCCTGCGCCGATCTTGATGGTCGGGTTGCAAGGTGGTGGTAAAACCACCACAACCGCAAAACTGGCCAAACGCCTGAAAGAGCGTGAAGGCAAAAAGGTTTTGATGGCGTCTTTGGACACTAACCGCCCCGCCGCAATGGAACAGCTGGCAATATTGGGCACCCAGATTGGTGTGGATACATTACCGATTATCAAAGGTGAAAATGCGGTAAAGATCGCAAAACGCGCCAAGCAGCAGGCCACTTTGGGTGGCTATGACGTTTACATGCTCGATACTGCAGGCCGTTTGCACATTGACAAAGTCTTGATGGACGAAGTGCAATCCGTGCGCGACATTGCAAGCCCGCGCGAAACCCTGCTGGTGGTTGACGGGTTGACAGGTCAAGATGCCGTCAATGTAGCCGCAGAGTTCGACGAAAAGGTCGGTATTTCAGGCGTGGTTTTGACCCGTATGGATGGCGACGGTCGCGGCGGTGCAGCGCTTTCCATGAAAGCGGTCACTGGCAAGCCGATCAAGTTTGTCGGCCTTGGCGAGAAACTTGACGCGCTGGAAGAATTCCACCCCGAACGTATCGCAGGCCGTATTTTGGGCATGGGCGATATCGTATCTTTGGTGGAAAAAGCCCAAGAAACCATTGAGGCCGAACAGGCCGAACGGATGATGAAGCGGTTCAAAAAAGGTCAGTTCAATATGAACGACCTGAAAAGCCAGCTTGAACAGATGATGAAAATGGGCGGCATGCAGGGTGTTATGGGCATGATGCCCGGTATGAAAAAAATGTCAAAACAGATTGATGATGCCGGCGGCATTGACGACAAGGTTTTCAAACGCCAGATCGCTTTGATCCAGTCGATGACCAAAATGGAACGCGCCAACCCGAAGATTATGCAGGCCAGCCGCAAAAAACGTGTGGCCGCAGGTGCGGGTTTGACTGTGCCCGAACTGAACCAACTTCTGAAAATGCAACGCCAGATGGGCGACATGATGAAGAAGATGGGCAAAGGTGGCATGTTGAAACAAGCCATGGCAGGCATGCTGGGCAAAGGTGGCGGCATGCCAGAGATGCCAACGGGCATGGACCCGTCCGCTATGGACCCCAAAATGATGGAAGAAGCCGCCAAGAAAATGGGGAAATTACCTGGTCTTGGTGGTGGATTGCCAGGCTTGGGTGGTGGCGGTGGATTGCCGCTTGGCCTATCAGGGTTTGGAAAAAAGAAATGACACGAACAATAGAAACCGAGCGCCTGATATTGCGCCGTCCCAAAACCATTGATTTGCAACCGTCAGTCGATTTTTTCATGTCTGATCGTGCGATTGGTGTTGGTGGCCCTTTTACACTTGGTCAAGCGTGGCGGCATTTTGGTTATGAGTTGGGCCATTGGGAAATCCACGGCTTTGGCATGTGGGCCGTTACCCTGAAAGGCAATGATGCAATTTTAGGGTTGGTTGGCCCGTGGTTTCCCGCTGACTGGCCAGAACGTGAAATCGGTTGGGTGATGTTTCCAAATGCCGAAGGCAAAGGTATTGCACAAGAAGCCGCAACAGCTGCCATTCAGCACGCTCGTACCGAACTAGGCTGGACGAATTTCGTCAGCTACATCGACAAAGACATCACCCGATCCATCGCATTGGCCGAACGGTTGGGCGCAAGCTTGGATACATCAGCGAAATGCCCTGAAAGCCATCAAAGCCTTGTTTACCGCCATCCCATTGGAAAGGCTGCATGATGACAGATACAACACAAAAAGCTGCTGAAATTCTGGCCGAACACCGCGAAAGCATTGATCGCTTGGATGCGATCCTAATCTACTCGCTTGGTGAGCGGTTCAAGCACACGCAAGCCGTGGGTAAACTGAAAGCGGAACACGCTTTACCGCCTTCTGATCCTGCACGTGAAGCACAGCAAATCGAACGTCTTGAGGACTTGGCAAAACGCGCCAACCTTGACCCGAAATTCGCGACAAAGTTCCTGAACTTTGTCATCAGCGAAGTCATACAACACCACAAGAAACATCAGGAATAGGGCCTAGGCCCCAAATAGCACATTTAGGAGAATTAACATGGCTATGAAAATCAGACTTGCCCGTGGCGGCTCAAAGAAACGTCCTTTTTATCGCGTTGTTGCGGCTGACAGCCGTATGCCTCGCGATGGTCGTTACGTTGAAAAACTGGGCACATACAACCCGCTATTGCCAAAAGACAGCGAAGAGCGCGTGAAACTGGACATGGAACGCGTAAATTACTGGTTGGGTGAAGGCGCACAACCATCTGACCGCGTTGCACGTTTTCTGGAAGCTGCTGGCACTTTGGCTAAAACAGAGCGTAGCAACCCTGAAAAAGCCAAGCCGGGCAAAAAAGCGCAAGTGCGTGTTGAAGAAAAAGCACAAAAAGTGGCAGACGCTGCTGAAGCAGCTAAAGTTGCGGCTGAAGCCCCTGCTGAAGAAGCGCCAGCAGAAGAAGCTGTGGCTGAATAATCAAGTATTGGTATTGGAGAAAACATGCGCGCATTTTCGCAAGACTTCCAAACCGAGCTTTATGACCTGATGAAGTGGCGCCGCGATGTGCGCCACTTCAAACCCGATACTGTTGACCCCGAATTGTTACGTAAATGTCTGGATGCTTTCCAGATGGCGCCCTCTGTTGGCCTGTCGGAACCGTGGCGTATTGTGGCTGTAAACAGCCCGCAAGCACGTCAAAAATCTTTGGAAAATTTCAAAGCTGCTAATGCAGATGCATTGGTTGGGTATGATCAGGGAAAAGCACAGCTTTATGCATCATTAAAACTGACAGGCATGCGTGACGCACCTGAACAACTGGCGGTTTTCTGTGAAGAAGACACCCCCAAAGGCAGCGGTCTAGGGGCAAAAACTATGCCAGAGATGCGCCGTTATTCTGTTGTGTCCGCGATCATGAGCTTCTGGCTGGCGGCGCGCGCGCACGGTCTTGGCATGGGTTGGGTTTCTATTCTTGATCCTGTGCAGTTGCGTAACGATCTTGATCTGCCCGACAATTGGTCACTGGTGGCTTATCTTTGCGTTGGCTGGCCGAAAGAAGAAACCGAAACACCAGAACTTGAAACCGTTGGCTGGGAAATGCGCGACGCGCAGTTGACCACGCTAATCGAACGGTAGGAATACATATGGCCCAATCTGATCTTATCTGCATCGCCGCCATTATCGGTGCTTTTGGCATCAAGGGTGAAATGCGCGTGAAAAGCTTTTGCGCCAATCCCGCCGATCTGGATGCCTTTGGCCCCTTAAGCAATGAAGACGGTAGTGAGGCCTATGATCTGCGCGTCATTGGCCCGATCAAGGGTGGCTTTGCATGCCGTATCAAAGGTGTGCAATATAAAGATCAAGCCGATGCTCTGAAAGGCATCCGGCTTTATACCAACCGTGACAACCTACCATCCCTACCCGATGATGAATTTTATCACGCTGATCTGGTGGGGCTGGATGTGTTTGACACAGGCGGCGAAAAACTGGGGCAAATTACCGCCGTGCATGACCACGGTGCTGGTGATTTTCTGGAAATCACAGGTAAGGGGATCAAAAACACAGTGTTGTTGCCGTTTACCCAAGATGCTGTACCAACGGTTGATCTAGGTGCGGGCCGTATAATTACCGACCCACCAAAGGGTGTGTTCCCAGAGGCCAAGGATGACTGACAAACCAGCCAAGTCCTATGGTCGCATTGCCGTTCGCCCCAGCCTGAAACCGCGCGCATTGATGACAGATACGCCCGATATTCAAGGCGCGTGGAAGGTTAAAATCATCACGCTGTTTCCCGAACTGTTTCCTGGCGTTCTGGGCGGCTCTTTGACAGGCAAAGCCCTGAAAGAAGGCTTATGGAGCCTCGAAACTATTGAGTTGCGCGGTTATGGCATTGGCAAGCACAAAGACGTCGACAGCCCGCCTGCAGGCGGTGGTGCAGGCATGGTGTTAAAGGCAG
Organism: uncultured Amylibacter sp.; assembly: GCA_964195605.1. Taxonomy (GTDB): domain Bacteria; phylum Pseudomonadota; class Alphaproteobacteria; order Rhodobacterales; family Rhodobacteraceae; genus Amylibacter. The sequence continues at coordinate 5,807 of CAXMSA010000046.1, read as the reverse complement.
ACGTCGTTGGCGCAGCTTTGGATGATGCGCGGCGTGGCACCCCCATTGACCCTACAGCTTGGCCGGTAATTTACCTATCACCGCGTGGCAAGCCGATGACACAAGCGATGGTGTGCGGCTTCAGCAAAGCCCAAGGCATGACGCTGCTTTGTGGCCGCTTTGAAGGCGTCGATGAACGGGTTTTGGAAGAATATCAGGTGCAAGAGGTCTCGCTTGGGGATTTTGTGCTAACCGGTGGTGAAATTGCCGCCCAAGCCATGATCGACGCCACCGTGCGCCTGCTGCCCAACGTTTTGGGCAATGAGGAAAGTGCAGTTGACGAAAGCTTTTCCAACGGCTTGCTGGAGCATCCGCAATATACCAAACCTGCGGAATGGCGCGGGCGTAAAATACCCGATGTTCTATTGTCCGGCCACCACAGCAATGTTGATAAATGGCGCAATGAGCAGTCTGAAAAACTGACACAGAACCGGCGGCCTGATTTGTGGGATATTCATGTTAAAGCTAAAAAATTATGAATTGACCGACAACCCATTCTCTTCCAAAGTCATGCTTACTACAATTACAAACAACTGAAAGATTGGAGCATGGAATGGGTGAAAACTTGGTCTCTGGCGAAAAGGGCGTCTTTGCAGAAGTCGCCCAGAACTCATACACGCTACCATCGCGTTATTACACTGACGAAGATATTCACCAGCAAGAGTTAAACAAGATTTTTCAACGGTCTTGGTTATACGTAGGCCATATCTCTGATTTACCAGAAACCGGCAGCTACATAACTGATGAGATTGCCGGACAACCTGTTTTGGTACTGCGCGGGGAAGGCACTGAAATTAATGCCTTTTTCAACGTATGCCAGCATCGGGGTCACTTGCTTTTGTCAGGCCGCGGGCAAACTGGCAAACGTATCGTTTGCCCTTATCACGCATGGTGTTACGGGCTTGATGGCGGGCTTTCAACAGCACGTATGACCCGCGATGTTGCTGGTTTTGATAGGGCTGATTATAGCTTGAAACCCATTCAGCATACGATTGTTGCCGGAATGATCTTTATTAACTTCGACCCAAATGCCACGCCCGAAGATGGTGAATTGCCGGAATTTGAAAAAACAATCCTTTGCCATCTGCCACACATGCCGGAATATACAGCACATCATCGGTTGGATTTTGACATTGCAGCGAACTGGAAAGTTATCGTCGACAATTTTTCGGAAGGGTATCACATTCCAATTGCCCACCCTACGTTAGCCACGCTTTACAACGAAAAGGGCGGAGCATCGCAAATCGGCAAACGTTACGGATTTTATCAAAAAACCGCGAAAGCAGGGTTTGCAGGGTTTGAGACCAAAGGCGGTGAGTCCTATTTGACATGGTTTCTTTGGCCTAATTTATGTCTTCTTAGCCTGCCGGGCAGCCCACAGTTAATTGCTTTGCGTATTGGGCCGAACGGGCCAGGCCGTTCACTTGAACATGCAGATATTTACAGCCCCGCGGATGTGAATACTCCAAATTTAGACGCGGTCAAATCCTTGTTTTCAGAAATGTTCAACCAAGAAGACATTTCCCTAGTTGAAAGTGTCCAGCGTGGCCTTTCCAGTTTGGGGTATGATCAGGGTCGTTATGTTGCCGACATCAAAGGTTCGTGGTTTTCAGAGTCTGGGCTTCACGCTTTCCATAAGCAAATTTTAGAGGACCTTGCTTCCGAACATTAGCAGACTGGTCAATCAAGCTGAATAATAACCACAACAATTTATGTCAGCTATATTGACTTATTTTACATCTTCAATCACCCTTTGCCAAATCTGTTAGAAATTTGGGGACTGTAGATGGATTGGACAACACTGCTGGCTTCGCGCAATACGCGGATGAAAGCCTCTGAAATTCGGGAAATCCTGAAACTGCTGGACCAACCAGATATTATCTCGTTTGCGGGTGGTATACCTGATCCGAAAATGTTTCCTGCTGGAGAGTTTCAACAGGCATATACCCATGCTTTAAGCGGGCAGAATGCCGAAGTTGCGTTGCAATATTCGGTCAGTGAGGGCTATGTTCCTTTACGTGAATGGATCCGTGATGAGATGGCAAAGGTTGGGGTTCCTTGTGGTATCGACAATATTCTGATCACCTCTGGGTCACAACAAGCACTTGATTATATTGGTAAACTATTGATTTCCCCGAATGATACCGCACTTGTCAACTGGCCAACTTATCTGGGCGCATTGGGCGCGTTCAATGCTTATGAGCCAAATTATGATCGGCTTTATCCCAAGGGTAATCGTTCGAGCGAAGACTACAGCCAAGCCGCTACAGAAAATGGCGGGCAGGTGAAATTTGCCTATACGTCTGTTGATTTCGCCAACCCGACAGGCGTGACGCTAGACCGTCAGGATCGGGACAGTCTGCTTGATTTGGCCGATGATCTGGATATCGCAATTATCGAAGACGCCGCTTATCAATCGCTGCGTTATGACGGTGAGGCGATCGCACCGATTCTGGCGCTAGAGATAGAACGCAAAGGTGCGATAGATGATTGCCGCACGATCTATACCGGCAGTTTTTCCAAGACATTGTCACCGGGGCTGCGCGTGGGTTGGGTCTGTGCCCCACGCCCTGTGATTGCACAGCTGGTTTTGATCAAACAAGCCTCTGACTTGCACACGCCTACGATCAACCAAATGGCGGTCAATACGGTGGCGCGCGGTGGGTTTGATGCCCATGTCACAAAAATTCGCGCGGCATATCGTGTGCGCCGTGACCATATGCTGACAGCACTGGCTGCGCATATGCCCGATGGGGTCACCTGGACAAAACCCGAGGGTGGCATGTTTATCTGGCTGACTTTGCCAAAACATATCACCGGGGCCGAACTGCTGACAAAATCACTGCAATCGGCGCGGGTGGCTTTTGTGCCGGGGCAAGCGTTTTTCGCTGACGGCTCAGGCGCCAACACCATCCGCCTGAACTTTTCTCTGGCCGATGGTGATGTGATTGATAAAGGCATCAAAAAGTTGGGGCAGATCATAGAAGCACAAGAGTAAAGCACAAGTTATTGCATATAATTGACCCCAGCCATATTGTCTTTGGGGCAAACCTTTCAGCAATTTTTCGCCGACCTATAAGAAAAACCTGACAACCCTGTGGCGCAGGATTAAAGGAACCTGACTCTGCGCAAATGTAGTCCTCAGGTTAGACGCAAATTTTGCTACTTCTACACTTCTCATGCATGGGTTTAACAAGCTGGCCCAGACAAAGGATTGCTTAAATGCTGTCACGACGACAATTTTTACAAAGCACGGGGGCCGCAGGGTTTACGGCACTTGCCACACCGGCACTTGCAATCGGCGACTTTGACCTTAACATCATTCGTCAGCGTACGAACGAGACATTTCGTGGTGGCGTGGTCCGTAAAGGCTTATTCAAAAAGCGTGTTGATAACGAAGCACTTCAACGCCTGAACCATCTGATGCGTGATTTACGGGCTGACCTTGCACATGAGATGGATTTGGATTTGATCCAGCTTATTGGCCGTATTCAAAAGCGTATACCTGATCGGCCAGTGTTGGTCACCTCGGCCTATCGCACCCGCGCCACAAACAATGCCATTCGTGGCAGCGCCCGTGGCAGCCTGCACATGGAAGGCAAAGCAATTGATATGCGCGTGCCGGGTTTCCCAACACATAAACTACGTGAAATAGCCCGTGCAGAAAGTGACGGTGGTGTGGGTTGGTATCCAAGGCGCGATTTCATTCATGTGGACACGGGCGAGCGTAGGAATTGGCGACGCTAAACTAAAAGCATTTCAGCGAGTGTGGGCGGCTAACACAATACCATTACACTACCCAGTGATCGTTCTATGCGCTCATAGCCAGGGTCGAAGCCGGCATGCATATTAGTAAGTGATGTAATTTATAGCGCCACATTCGTTGATATGGTAATTTCCCATATCAGCAAACAATTTCCGAAAGAGATAAATGACCGATATTGATTTTAGATTACACCCGTCACCCGATATGCAACCGTCAGATATGACCGCACCTGAAGCCTTTACAACGAAGGATACAACCGAGCTAAATCACACTGTTTTTGCAACAAAAGACGACTCTGTTTTAGCAGGCGTCTGGGAATGTGCACCTTGTCGAGAAAAGATCGAAAGTTACCCCGTGCATGAAATGATGACCGTGATATCCGGGGCGTTGACCCTGACGCACGCAGACGGGCGTAGTGAGAGCTTTACCGCCGGCGATACATTCTTTATCGCAAAAGGCACGCAATGCATTTGGGAAATCACGCAAACTTTGCGAAAGTATTATCTGATCGTTGCATAAAATATTGCTTATAGAATGCCGGCTCACATTCAGAATGCATTCCCCCTTGATCGCCGCCTCTATCCATCCTATACCGCGCGGACTTGGTATAGTAGATTCGCGCCTTGCGTTTTGTCTGTACCATCGGCCCAAAGATGATCGGGTGTAATGTGACGGGAATTCTTCTACCTGGCACAGGTACATTCATCGCTAATGCGATCCGACCTGTCCTAAGCCAAACAAAGAAACATCGACCTAACCTCTGGCGGGCGCAAATGCGGACCCGGATGAAGACCAAGAGCAATAAGGACGGGACATCAACATCGCCATAAGGCGAGCAAAGGAAAATATTATGAACTTGATTGCACAGCTAGAAGCTGAACAAATCGCAAGCCTTGGCGCAGACATCCCTGACTTCAAACCGGGTGATACTGTACGTGTAGGCTACAAAGTAACAGAAGGCACACGCAGCCGTGTGCAAAACTACGAAGGCGTTTGCATTGCACGTCAAGGCGGCAGCACAATCGCTGCATCTTTCACAGTGCGCAAAATCTCTTTCGGTGAAGGTGTGGAGCGTGTGTTCCCGCTATATTCAACAAATATAGACAGCATTGAAATTGTGCGCCGTGGCCGTGTACGCCGCGCCAAGCTTTACTACCTGCGTGACCGTCGTGGTAAATCAGCGCGTATCGCTGAAAAGACCAACTACAAATCAAAATCTGCAAAATAAAAGCAACTCAGACAGATTTTCGAAAGGCGGCCTGCGTGTCGCCTTTTTCATTTTTATTTTGATAAAAAAATTTGGGTCATGTATATCTAATGGACAAATTTCTATTTCAAAAATGAAATACGGCGATATGGATCATTTCTTAATACAAAAGAACGCTCTAACCTTCAAAATCTTTCCAACTATACTTATAGAAGTTACAGCTTACATTGTATTCCTTTCACTTATCTATTGGCTTTTACGTGATGACCCCATTTCAATCACAATGCTCATTCTAGCTTGGACAATTCCGATCTTAAGCTTTTTTTACCTATCCATTGTGCGAACAGGTCTATTGGAACTAAATATCTGTGAACCGATCAATACTAGCCGCATAGTCTCAACCACATTTAAAGCGTCTCTGTATTTATGGGCATTAGGTGTTTTTGCTTTAGCTTTGACCATGCTCATCTGGTACCCGATGATAACTGCCCTTATCCCGGGTTTTGAAATCTCAACGTTGCTATCCGCAAGCTTAGGAGATGTTTTATCCCAAGGCCTAGGGGTCATCGGCCCTGGCGAAGAACTTCAACACACGCAGCTTGTATATGGCACCTTATTACCCATCTTCCTGAGCATATCAGTATTATTACAGATCATTTTCACAATACCGCTCACCAGCTTGGCTGCGTCATTAGACGGAAAAACCGACTTTGATCCTTTAGCTGGAATTGGATCGTACTTCTGGTCGATAACGCTGACATTAGGTGTCGGATATCTTATTTTACTTATCCTGCT